>VGZN01000285.1 GCA_016872635.1 Planctomycetota bacterium
ATGCGGAACTTCAGAATCAACTTTACGATTTGTCCCCATTCAATTTCCTTCGCTTGGAACTTAACCGTCGCGAAGATACCGACGAGGATGAGAACGAGGTTTACCGGCGGGCTGCCAGGATCTACCGTTCATGGCGTCACGAAGGAATTTTACAGATCGAACCCGATCCTGCGATCTACGTCTACCATCAGATTTTTGATTTGAATGGCAAGACCGTGACTCGGCGGGGCTTCATGGCACGGGTCAAGCTTCAGCGGTTTGGCGAGGGTAACATCTACCCTCATGAACAAACCCATGCCAAAGCCAAGGATGATCGCTTGCGACTCACCAGGGCCACCCAAGCCAACCTGTCTCAGATATTTGGTCTCTACCCAGATCCCGACAATTTCATCCAGGAATTATTGGAATCCAAGATCGTCAGCGTCCACGGTCTCGAAGCTACCGATCACCTTGGCGTCCTTCATCGAATGTGGCCGATTACCGACATCAAAACCATTCAAGAGGTGATGGCGTTGATGGCCGATCGAGACATGTTTGTTGCTGATGGTCATCATCGCTACGAAACGGCATGTAACTATCGAGATGAACTCAATGCTCAATCACCTCTTCCTGAAGAGCATCCCGCAAACTTTGTCTTGACCATGCTCGTCAGCATGAGCGACCCGGGATTGGTCGTGCTGCCTACTCATCGGTTGCTCCACGGGGTGCCTGAGTTCACTACCGCTCAACTCCATGAAAAGCTTTCGCGCTATTTCGATTGCGAGATCGTCGGAAGCGGACCGGAGAGTACCGGGATGGTCTGGGCAGAAATGGATAGGCTCGATGAGCAGCTTATTATGGCACTCTACTCGCGAGCTTCCAACGAATGGACTCGAATCTCCGCCAAGCAAGAAGCTGCAGACCGTATGGCGAAACTCGCCGAGGACCATAGCCATGACTGGCAAGAGCTCGGCGTCGCCGTTCTCCATCGATTGGTCTTTGAAGATATCCTAGGACTGAATGACATGCCTAAGCCCACCTACGTACATCAAGTCAAAGATGTGATCGCTGGGTTGAACGGCAAGCTCGAAGGAAATCTCGTCTATCCACTGGCCGCTCTCGTCATGCCAGCTAACCTAGAGCACATTCGCAAAATATCTCATAGCCAGGAGCGAATGCCTGCCAAGAGCACATACTTCTTTCCAAAGCTTGTATCTGGATTGGTTGTGCACCCACTAGCGTAATATCGGTTTTTTCCAAAGCGAAACAATCGCCATCAGAGGATTGAATCCGATTCATCGTCTGGGATAACCAGGATCTCTTGCTGGATCAACTTGGCCAAACTCCGGATCGCTTTGCGGGATGCTTCGGAGAGAGAATCCCCTGCTTCGAATCGGATCGCTTCGATTCCCCAGAGAATCGTTTCTTGGGGAAGTAAACTGAGTTGCTGTCCGAGATGGAGTGCACCCACGACATCGAAGTCATGTGTCCCGGTCCATCGAAAACCAGTCAGTTCCTCCTGAGGCCACTGCCATCGGTGGATGCGGCCAGGTTGATCCCCCCAACACGCATCGCAGATATGAAGTTTCTCTGATATCTCCATGTGATCGAGCAATTCTATTGGGTTGCGAGCGACCACTAATTGGGCTGGTAGTATTCCGCTTCGACCTAATTCCTGTACCACATGCCAACCGATCGAGTCGTCTCCATGTGGAGTTCCGATACCAACGATGGTGATGCGATATTGGTTCGTTGCCTCTTCATTCATTCCGGTATCAGGCCATCGCGAACGATGTTTACTTTCAGGAAATGGGTTGAACAGCTAATGCATGGGTCATACGAACGGACGAGTCGTTCGCAATCGATTGCAATCTGTTGGTCTTGTTTGTCGGCAATCGAAGGTAACAACTGCCGTAGATCAGATTCGATTTGAGACTGATTTTGCGATGTGGGGGGAACGATCTTGGCAAATTCGATTTTTCCTCCTTCATCGACTCGATACCGATGAAAAATCAACCCCCGAGGAGCCTCCGTGGCGGAGACACCTTCTCCGGCCATCACCCCAGAAATCGCTTTGCGTGCCTCGCTTGGCCAAGCCCTCCGTTTCATGATGTTCAATGCTTCTTCAAAAGCATAAACCACTTCTACCGCTCTCGCGAGGATGCTGCGATGGGGATTGCGGCAGGATGGGTCGATGCCGATCTGTTGGGCAACGGTTTTTGCATGGGGCGTCAACTGGTCAAAGTTGAGTTGGATTCGGGTTCGGTCAAAGTGCGAGTGGAAGGGCTCGTTTCCGGCGATGGTTTTGCCAATGGCTGCGTCGAAGATTTGATCAATTCTTCGACGCACCCGCGACGTTCTTCGCGAGTTCCCGGCAATGGTGTGGGTGCACTGTCGGTAATGGCCCTCAAGGATTCGCGTTTCTTGGTGTAATCGATCAAGTGCATCAAGCCGTGGATCGCTTGTTCGGGCGTTTCGAAGGTGGGGATTTTGTTTTGTTGGAGGATGTGCCTTCCTTCTGCGATTTGTTCTCCGCCCATAAGCGATGCCAAAATAGCCTTGCCAGGGGGGATGGGAATCGCGGCGATCGCGCGAGCACTCTGTGTTGGGTGCGTCATCGCCTGTGGAGTTAACAGCGCGAGGACCGTATCGACATTGGGATCAGCAAGGGTTGCTATTACCGCTTTCGAAATACGTTCCGCATCGGCATCACCGATAACATCGATCGGATTGGACCGGGACCAATTCAGAGGTAGGAAGGTATCTAGTTTGTTGATGGTTTGCGATGTTAGGTCCGCGAGTCGACCGTTCTGTTCCAGCAATGTGTCGGTTGCCATGACACCGGGACCTCCCGCATTGGTCACGATGGCCAGTCGAGGACCGATGGGTTGCGGGTGGAGGGTCAAAAGCTCTACGCACTCAAAAAGGGACTGTAGGTCGAAGACGCGAACGATGCCGGCGCGTTTCATCGCCGCATCGTACACCGCATCAACTCCGGCCATCGCTCCCGTAAGGGATGCTGCCGCTTTGGCGGATTGCGTGAATCTCCCTGCCCTGTACGCGATCAGAGGTTTACGGATCGCAAACTTCTTTGCAGCAGCCATGAAATGCCGAGACTGTGTGATGGATTCGATATAAAGAATTGCAGACGTTGTTTCTGGATCGTCTGCGAGATGGTCGAGGAGATCGGCGAACCCAACATCGAGTTGATTCCCGAGGGAGATAAAGTGTGAGAATCCAAATCCTTGGAGCAATGCCCAGTCGAGGATCGCCGTGCAAAGCGCTCCCGATTGCGAAATGAATGCTACGCTTCCGGCAGCCGGCATTCCCAGCGCAAAACTTGCGCTTAGCCGAATCTTCGGCTCCACGATCCCAACGCAGTTCGGACCGATGATGCGAAGCGACGGGAATTTCGCTTAGGCTTCGAGGATTTTTGCTTCCAGCACCCTCCAGGAATCGCCGAGTTCTCGAAATCCTGCCGTTAAAACAACGATACCGCGAATCCCCAACTCACCGCATTCATGAATCAAGTCGGGAACCGTTGCTGCGGGCGTGCAGATTACGACGAGATCGATCGGCTGGCCGATCTGACGGAGCGATCCGAAGGCCGGACATCCTTGCACTGTCGATGAACGGCTGTTTACCGGATAGATCGGACCGGCAAAGCCACCCGAGGTCAGGTTGCGAAAAACGCTGAAACCGACTTTGTTCGGCGTGTCGCTGGCTCCCACCACCGCAACACTACGCGGAGATAGCAACGGCCCTAAGTCTGTCTCAGGCATCCTAGGTGCCTAAGCGATCCGCGTTACCGCTTGGACCCAACCAGGTTCCGCGAGCAGCTCCGGAAAATGCTTGCGACCAGAGGTGATGTGAGACGATTGGCCGTGCATTTCCCACGCTTCGCGACTGGCCCACTCCTCGATGAAGGTGAATTTGTTGGGATGATCGAGGTCCACAAACAGATCGTATCGGATGCAACCATCCTCATTGCGAGTCGGAATCACAAACCCTTCGAGCACTTGTCGCAATTCAGCCTCGCGCCCCGGCTTCGCGTGAAGGTGTGCAATGACATCTATTTTCATAAGGAAACTCTTTCGGACTTCGGACGTAAACATCCGCCAAACCACGGTTACAGGGTTCCAAGGGCGGATGGATCTTCGGCGATCGACAATCTTTAATTTTTGACGTGGGTGAGCGAATGGGCAAGCGTTGATACAAAGCGTTACAAATGAAATCTGCCCGTTCGCTTGAGTGTTAACCCTTTGGTATTTGGGTATCCGAGTGTTCCAACAAAGCGTAGAGCAACTGAAGGTGCCTTGAGCAGAATGGCATTGGCTTACCTGGAAGGGGGGGGCTTGGGACGAGCGATCTGGAAATGGTTTCAAGTAGCCGATCGAACCCTTTTTTTTCAGTGTTGCTGACCATGGTCACAGGAAATTGGTGGGGGATGCTCGATGCTCTCTGGTCAACGATGTCGGCTTTCGTCTGCACCACGATGGTTTTTGATTCACCGACGCTATGGAGGATTTCGGCATGCTCGCGGCACCAACCTTGAACAGGATCGACGAGGAGCAAGACGCGATCTGCGCCTTGGATAGCTTGAACGGCTCGCTGAATTCCTGCATGTTCGATTTGATCATTCGTGGGACGAATACCGGCGCTGTCGATCAACGCTACAGGCCAACCATCGATACTGGTTGATTCGGCGAGAATGTCTCGCGTGGTACCTGCTTGTTCATGCACAATGGCGCGCGTGTAGCCGAGCAGGCAATTGAGGAGGCTACTTTTTCCAACATTAGGTGGCCCGCAGAGGACGACTTTCCAAGGTTGTACGAGATGAATTCCTAATTCTGCATGCTGCTGGAGAGCAGCGATCAGGTTGTTTGCTTCGACGAAGCGTTGATGCTGCAAATGCTCTTCGATCGTTTTGAACGCAGTGCAGAGCGATCCTCTCCACTGATCCATCAGTATCATCGTTGTCCGCAGTGTCGTCGCCTTTAGCAATGCCTTGGTCGCTTCGGCTTGGAAATCATCGTTCGAACGTCTGTCGATCCATTCCGCGGGTGAACTTTGCGTGGCACCATGTTGAATAAGCGAATGAATGATGCGCTGAGCGGCGATGTTCCCTCCATGGCAATGCAATTCGACACGGTGCTCATCGCTGCGATGGACAACGATCGATTCGCCTGGATCATTGAGATCCGTTTGGTCATTGCTTTCAGTATCGACTCGAAAGACTCCGTAGCGAATCTGGTCGACTTGCAATTCCGAGGATCCCGTGTTTGGACGCCAGTGCTTTTGGACGAGCGAAACCGCCATTGGACCGTCGACCTCAACGACCGCGATGGCAGCAGGTACCGTCGAAGTCAATCGTGTGATCAAGGTGCGTGGGGCATTGTTAGCATCGTCCATAGAGTTTTAGCTCTTCCATTTCCAATCGCGAATCGCAGGGGGGTCTTCTCCTTCGCGAATAATGCATTCTCGGTGCTCCCTGCGTCGACGAAGCATTTCTGCTCGAACGTGAGGATACCGTTTTAGAAGTCCGGGTACGCGATCGATCACATCCATGACCAATTTGAATCGATCTAAATCATTGAGGACTGTCATGTCAAAGGGTGTGGTAGTCGTCCCTTCTTCTTTGTAGCCTCGAACGTGCAGTCGGTCGTGCCCTCGCCGACGGTAGGTTAATTGGTGAATCAGCGATGGATAGCCGTGGAACGAAAAAATGACTGCTCGGTCATTGGTGAAGATCGCGTCGTAATCATCGTCGGACAAACCATGTGGATGCTCGGTGTGAGGTTGGAGTCGCATCAAGTCCACAACATTCACGGTACGAACGCGAACATCGGGCATGAGATCCGCGATAATCGCACGTGCGGCGAGAACCTCCATCGTTGGAACATCGCCACAGCATGCGAGTACCACATCGGGCGATGCACCGTCGTCGGTGCTAGCCCATGGCAAAATTCCGAGCCCGGCTCGGCAGTGTTTTCTAGCGGCGTCGATGTCAAAATACTGCAGGGCAGGTTGCTTTCCAGCGACGATTACATTGACATAGTTTTTCGTCTGCAAGCAATGCTCGGTGATGCATAGCAGTGTGTTTGCATCGGGTGGAAGATAGATACGTATTATCTCCGATTTTTTGTTGGCGACGTGATCGATAAAGCCGGGATCTTGGTGCGAGAAGCCGTTGTGGTCTTGTCTCCATACGTGGCTGGTCAAAAGATAATTCAACGAGGCGATCGGTCGACGCCATGGAATATGGTTGCATACCTTGAGCCATTTCGCGTGCTGATTGAACATACTGTCGATGATATGGATGAAGGCTTCGTAGCAGTTGAAAAAGCCGTGTCTCCCTGTCAATAAATATCCCTCAAGCCAGCCTTGGCACTGATGTTCGCTGAGAACCTCTAGGACCCGTCCATCTGGCGAAACGTGATCCGCGTTGGTTGGAACAGGATCGATCAAGCATCGATTGGTTACATCGAAGAGAGCTCCCCAACGGTTGGATGCATTTTCGTCGGGGCTAAAGACTCGAAAATTGGCAGCCTCGAGATTCTCCGACATCACGCCGGCGATGTATTTCCCTTGGACGCTCGCAGACTCCGCAATGGTGTTCCCTGGCTCGGGCACCGCCAGCGCGTATCGATCCAGAGCGGGTAATCGTAATTCCTTAAGTAGGACTCCTCCGTTGGCGACAGGATTCGCGCTCATGCGTCGAACTCCTCGCGGAGCAAGGGACGCGATCTCTTCCTTGAGTCGCCCATTGGAGTCAAAGAGTTCATCAGGACGGTAACTGCGAAGCCATCCTTCGAGCACCTCGATATGCTCTGGTTTACGAGCGTCCCCCATGGGTACTTGGTGTGCTCGCCATGAGTCCTCGGCGGGCTTACCATCGATTTGCTTCGGGCAAGTCCATCCCTTGGGGGTGCGGAGGACGATCATCGGCCAGCGTGGACGTCCTGCAAGGGAGC
>VGZN01000286.1 GCA_016872635.1 Planctomycetota bacterium
TCCACCTCGCCGATGTGAATGCGGGTTTGGTTCGGCCAATTTCAAAGATGCAGTTTCCCGACAAACCGACCCAACTCGTTTATAAGAATTACGGGCAGCGGAGGTTGTTTGCGATCGCGTGTGAGTCTGGGGCTGCCTTGCATTTAGTCGATGCCACTCGCAGCGAGGAATTTTCCGTCGTGGCTTCGATACCACTCAAGGCGAATCGCTGTCTGCACCTATCGACCTCCTTGAGCACCAAGGATCCATTCATCTATTGCACGACGAAAGATTCGCGAGAGCCATCCACGGAAATAGTCAGTGTGAAAGACTTCATGAGTCACGGTGATCTCCCCGGACGCGCCTATCAATGCACGCCATCCCCTTCAGGCAGAACGCTATATCTATTGGAGAACCCGCGTTCGATTCGGGTTTCGTCCAGGCTTTCCAGGTTTAGCGATGATTTACAACGATTTTCGTACGTCCACTCGGTCGGTGTGGCGACCCCCCGATTATGCATTGATCCCTTTGAAGAGCACGTGTTTCTCGACCGCGACATCTATAGCGTGGAATTGGTCAAGAAAAACGATACCTTGCCAATTTCACCGCGTGCCTATCTAGGTAATGAACCATTTGTGATCGGATACGAGGAGATCCACAGTGAGAATTCCGCTAGAGGAGAAGTAGGCGGCGCAGCCGCTAACGGGAATCCGAGTGTCGAAGAAAAGGTTATTAAGATCTTGGCATGTTCGACGCGAACGTTAAGCCCAGTGGGGAAGGAGGTTTTGATCAAGTACACACTGACCAAAGAACCTGCACGGACCGAGGATACGGAATCCGTGGTTTCGGAAACTGCGGTTTCGGTCCCGTCCCAAAGTTTCTCCACGTTGACGGATTCTCCTTTGCCTCAGTTGCTTGTGGTTCCGAATCATCGTCTGTTGATTCTTGCGGAGTCGGACTCGTTGCACTTGATTCCTTGGGATGAATTGGAACTGCCTGAAGTGCCTCGGTTATCGCTAAGACCCACCGAAGCGTTGGCATTGACCGTCGGTACAGAAACGGAAGTGACTCTCGAGACGATCGACACTCGTGCTCGAGTGACGCAGATTGCTACTCCGTCCGGAGTGGTCCAAGAGGGCAATCGTGTTCAATGGACTCCGTCCCGAGAGCAATTGGGATCGCAGCAGCTTTCTGCAACGATCACCGATGGTCTCTCTAGCGAAGTTAAACAAGTCGACGTGTTTGTCGCTTCGCGGCATTTAAGTCTCCCGTTCACACCGGGAGGTTTCGAGATCGATGATGCCCATCAACAGGCATTGATTTGGGACGCGCCCAATCGCGATGCATCTCTAACCCAACAACGAAGGATCGCATTGATCGATTTGAACACGATGCGGATTGTCGCTGAAAGGAATCTCAGCCTTTATGCAGGTGCAGCCGCATTTTCTGATTCCCGCATCGTGGTTGTCCCGGTTTCTGAAAGCATGAACCGATGTTACTTCTTTGATAGAACTACTTTAGACTTTATCAAGGAGGCGACTTTTTCTACCCCGATCAAATACATCGGTTCCGGAGGTCGTGTTTTCCTGGTTCAAGATAATTCGGGGTTGCATGTCTTTTCGGAGGAGACATTGAAATCCGAAGCCGTGGGTCAAGTCTCCTTTCAAAAGTATCAAAGCGTGGATGGTCAACTCTGGACATCGTTTGGATATCTATCGCAAGGATTTCTTTTTGGCTTTGACGGGGAGAGAAAACTACTCGTTGCACCAGAACGGTTGTTTGATATCGACGAGAGTCAGCCGAATGTTTCGAGCATGCTGATTTCCAAGTCTAAGCCTGTTCTCAGTGAGTCGATTCGAAACGCGGGGAAATCCAGAAGCCGAAACCAAGACGCATTGGTGTATGAAATACCTGGGAGTCGTGAGAAAATAAAATTCGAGGTACAGTCGACACCTGGTGACATGGCAATAGGAAAACACGCGACTCGTAGGTTGCTACTTCAAACCCCCAAGTCCAGTAAGCCCGAGTTGTTGGATTTGGTTCCTCAGCCGAGTTTTGTGAGTTCAGCAAACAATGAAAGCCTGGGGCTCTTCACCGGCAACCAGCGTGGCTTGTGGTGTTTTTACGGTAAGAATCTATACAAAAAGGAGTTGGCTTTACCCCCTAAAAAGTCAGACGCTGTTTTCACAATTTCTCCCAAGCAATCTCAATTCGTCATTGCGACGAACAGTAAGAGCGAACTCCGTCATGAAGCCCTTAATGCACGAGGCCGGACAAAGTTCTCTCTCGTATCAGATCGTATTCCTATGTCGATCGAGGTGGATACAGGGGTGATCACTTTGGATCCGGATACGTTCGTCCCCTACGCAAATCGAAAGTTAGCTTCTTATTTGAAGAATAACGTTCGCGGCAGTGCTATCGTGACCGAAGTTTCGAATTACCAACGGCGTATTCGCGAGCATACACGCCATTTCATCGGACGCTATTCTGAGAAGTTACCAGTTTCGCTCCCGATCGAGATTTCCGCAATCGATAGCGCAGGTTCTCAATCGAACCTGCGTTACCACGTTATCGCCGAATTGAATCCAGCAGATGTGATCGCTGAATTGGAGCAAATGCTTCATTGACAAGAAGCAGATTTCTCATCGTGGCTACAGATTGCCCGTTTTGAGAAACTCATGCCGAACAGGTGCGGCAACCTTTTCGCCGGTTGTCGATACAAAGGTGACTTGTCCTGGAGAGAACTCGAGGGTTTTCACCATCTCAAATCCTTCCGGGACCTTGATCACCCCTTGGATATAGTTCACCATGGTCGGTTTATCACTTTTCAATTCCAAGGCCGTTCGCACCCCTTCTTTGCTCAACACGTTCTCTTCCATCGACGCTTTCAATCCATCGGCAAAGTGTGCGGTCACATCTTCGAGCCCCAAGCAGTTGTTGCGACCGTTCCAAGGATGACCGTGCCGGCCGTGGTTCTCGATCCAAAACACCGTGGTGCTTAGGACTTCGGGGTCCTTTAATGAAAACCAGACATAGTCAGAGTCGGTAAAAGTCGCAGTCATCCACGCAGGCCCATTGGTTTTCTCCCACGGTTCATTAACGAGTTGGATCAGGTCCGCGAACCCTTGTCGGGCGGGTAGCTTTGAGAGATCTGCATCTGCCTCACCCTTCCAAGCCACTGGTACTTTTTGTAGCGAAGTCCATTTTGTGTTGGGAAGAAGGGATTGGTACTCGCGCTGTTTGGGGTCGCTAAAAGTACCTGGGTAGGTCATCCCAAATCGAAATGGGCTGGCTGCCAATCGAACCGTTTCCGCTTGATCAGGCATGGCTAGTGTCGCATGGTGGCCTAAAGGAACCCGTCCCGCGAAGCCTTCGATCGTGTGTTTGGTGTAAACCACGTTCTGCGAATCGACCAGTGACAGCTCTTTGGTAACTCGCCCTTTACGGATCTTGGTATCGATGGCCATCGTAAGGGTCGTCACATCCCCCGCTTTCTTCGTCCCGAGCGGTTTCCATTTGGATCCGGCGATCTCACCGTGTGGTGGATGCTTTTCGCCGGAAACTTCGTCCGAATTGCCACCGAAAGGCATGCAGAAGAAGTCACCTCGAAGAGGTGCTAAAACGGGTACCGGCATTTCCGATGGCTTTTCGTCTTGCCAAGGACTGACGTAGTAAGGCTTCAATGGTTTATCCGAATCCCGATAGAAGGTCACAGGAGCCATGTGGCCACCATTCTCCGTTACCGAGACTTCGACTTGTGAATTTCCCACGACATAGCAAGGTTGTTGATGCTGGTTCCGTCGGATCACATCCTCAGCGAAGCCAGGAATCGAAAACACGGACAGTAGTCCAATCGCAGTGAGTTTTACTGGCATCGACATTTTCATGGAGAGTTTCCTCAGTGTGCTGTGCGAGACAGGGTACGGAACGAGCTTTGGGAAATGATTTTCAAGCGAGACTCGGCGAGTATTGATGTGGTTGATCCACAAGCCGTGACTGCGACGTCAGTATAACCATCCACAGGACTCGTGTGAATTTCGGAGGATGCTAACGGGCCTGAGGTTGCTGAGCGATCACCGACGAAGCCGTTTTCGGAGCGCCTCGACGTCTAGGCAGTTTAAAACCTGCGAGGTTGCAATCCCTGCTCTACGGGCGACCGTGATACCATATTTCATCAAGCACAACTGGGAAGTGCTATGGGCATCCGTGTTGATGACAAGTGTGACGCCTGCGTCGGCGGCGCTCATCGCGTGGATGTCGTTGAGATCGAGTCGTTCTGGGTGAGCATTGATTTCAAGGCATTTCTTGTATTCGCTTGCTGCTTGGATCACAGCGGCCATGTCAACTTCATAGGCAGCCCGCCTCGAAATCAACCTGCCTGTAGGGTGGGAAATCGAGTGCACGTTTGGATTTTTCAGGGCTCCAACGATCCGGTCCGTGATTTGCTCACGTGTCTGCTTTTGACCAAAATGGATGCTGGCCGTAACCCAATCGGCCTGCTCGAGGACATTGTCGGGAAGATCGAGTTCGCCATCCTCAAGGATATCGCACTCGATTCCTTTGAGGATCCAAAAGTCTTGGTTCTGGTTCGAGGACTTGCTTTGCAGACGATTGATTGCATCGATTTCCTCCCACTGTGCTAACAGCCGTTGGGCGTCGAGTCCTCGTGCAACACTTACCCTCTTGGAGTGATCTGTGATCGCGAGGTAGGAATAACCGAGGGCTTTCGCGGCGGCTACCATCTCCTCGATCGTGTTCTCGCCGTCGGTCGCGACAGTATGCATGTGCAGATCACCCTGGATATGCTCCAAGTGGATCAACGAAGCGATTCTTTGCTCAATGTCGGCTTCGAACTCAAAGCGGTTTTCTCGTAGCTCGGGAGGGATCCAAGGCAGATCGACTAGTTGATAGATCTCGGATTCTTCCGCACCGGCGATCCTCTTGGACTCCTCTTCTGCGTCAAAGAGTCCGTACTCGTTGATTTTAAAGCCCTTTGCCTTTGCCATCGAGCGGATCCGAACATTGTGTTCCTTGCTACCGGTGAAGTATTGGAGCGCGGCTCCCCAGGATTCAGGACCGACGACACGCAAGTCGACTTGGAACGCGTCTGATACACGCACGCTCATTTTTGTGTCGCCTCGCACTAGCACTTCTTGGATTGGTGGAAAACTCGCAAATTGCTCCATGATCATGTTCGGCGATTCACTCGTGACCAAGATATCCAAGTCACCGATCGTTTCTTTCCCGCGCCGGTAGCTTCCAGCAAACTCGATCCGTTGCAATTCAGGGCACGATTCGAAATGTGCTCGCAACTTCGTTACCAATGCATCGGCTGCATCGATCGATAGTCGTTGGGCTGCTTTCTCGACGATACTTAAATTCTGAAGGATCGATTGCTGTGTTTTTTCCCCGAAGCCTTTAATCGAAGCGATGACACCTTGTTCGCAAGCATGCCGGAGGCCTGACAAATCTTTGACCCCAAGTTCTTGAAACAGCTTCATCGCCTTTTTGGCCCCTAGTCCAGGTACCCGCATAATATCGCGCAAGCTGGGTGGTACTTCTTCTCGCAGTTTTTCTAGTTGCGGTAGTCGGCCTGTTTCTAGGATCACCTTCGATTTCTCAGCGAGCGTGGAACCTATTCCTTCGATTTCAGTCAATTCGTGGCCTGAGGCGAGTAGATCTGCCAATTGTTGCGATAGGTTGGCAATTGCAGCGGCACCGGTGCGGTACGCGCGGACGCGAAACATGTTTTCACCAGACAGTTCTAATAGATCCGCCATTTCCTCAAAGGTCTTCACCAGATCGTCGTTGCTGATATGGTTTACGGGAGTCATGGTGTTTGCTTTCGATGGGTGGGCATGGACGCGGAATCATCAAAGATCAGGCTCATACGATCGAGCCAATGATTGAGGCTGTGGTGTTCCTCGACGTATGATTTGGCAAACCGGGCCTTGGCAAGCCAAGCTTCCTGCCGGACAAATCGATCGTGAATGGCCGCGCACAAAGCTTCGGGATCAGCAATGGGGACTCTGGTCCCGAGATCGATAGAGCGTAGCAATTCCCCAGGCCCTTGTTCGGTATCGGTGGTGAGGACTGGCACACCGCAAGCCATCGCTTCTAGAAGTGCATTCGGAAGACCTTCATAGATGGATGGCATCACGAACAAGTCGGCGCGTTGCATCATCGCATATGGGTTTTTGACGTGTCCATGTAGGAGCACATGGTTTTGCAATCCGAGTTGCGCGATTTGCTGAGTTAACGATTGCCTCAATGGGCCGTCTCCAGCAATGTGCAGCAGGATGTCAGGCATTCGTGAATCGGAATCATTCGAATGAATGCTGGTTGAATCTTTTGAGTTCACGCCGCCGATCGACGGTTTAGGATGCTGAACTTCAGCCATTTCTCGGCGTATGCAATACCGAGCGATCGCGTCGATCAAAAAGGAATGGCCTTTTTCATCGCTGAGTCGGCCGACCGCGAGGATATGTTTTCGAGTTGAATCCCAGGTACCCGATTCCAGGGGTTCGCGCGAAAGTCGTTGGATGCGATCGTTGTCGATGGGGCTTGGGACGACGTCGAAGAGGCCTCTAGGGATCGCGTAATAATGCGACGCGGCATCGGCGGTTCCCGCAGATACCGTAAGAAGCTTAGTGGCTGTCGCGTAAGCCCTGGCCAAAGCCCGACGTTTCCACCACCGCCATCGTTTTTCACTTCTTTCGAGATCGAATTGCGGAGGCGAAACAATCGTTGAAACGCGAGGAACGCGGGCGCGGTGCGTCGCTGGACCTGCGATCAAGGTCATGTGGAAAAGGCGATCGTAGACGACGTCTATCCTCTCTCGCTCAAGAACACTTGCGAGATGAGCAACTTGCATCGCATGGATCCGACCCGGCCAATTCCACATTGGCGGGTGGCGATTATCCCAGAACGAAATTACCGGTACATCCGAGGGGACTTCTGACAGAAGCG
>VGZN01000287.1 GCA_016872635.1 Planctomycetota bacterium
ATCCTGCAAGGTATTATTGAGGGCGTGCCCCAAGTGGAGTGCTCCGGTGACATTCGGGGGCGGAATGACGATCGTGAACGGTTTTTTGGACGGGTCGATGTCTGCATTGAAACACCCGACATCGATCCATTGCTGGTAGATGGTTTGGGAAGTTTCTGCAAAATCAAACCGGTTGGGAATATCGATCGATTCGGTGGTCATGGGGCACAGAGGGGCAAAAAAGCCTGCATTTCGAGGCGGTCGCACGCGGTCGGACCGATAGGCCGAGCCAAAATCGCGGCAAGGTGAAATACCTTAGCCGGTATTGTGGAACCAAGCCCCAGGTCACGCAAGGGAGCGGTAAGCGAGAATACCCTGGAGACCGTCATTCCTGCGGAGAAGAGGACTTAACCCTGCAGCAAAGGCTCGAACTCTCTTCTCTTGCCCTAATCGCGAAGCCATTTTCGAACACGCATAGCGGGAGACTTCCGAGAAACACAGCGGGAACACGGTCGAGGCAACTTGGGGAGGTTCTCATCGGACGGGCCGGGCAATTCGACCGAAAAAGAGTCGAGGGGGGTAACGAAGGGAGCAAGGCATGGGGGCATTGGATTTCTGGGGGGCTTACCGAGGTGTCCTGCGTGGTCGGTAGTAAATCCGGTTGCTTCTTTTGCCCCCATGCCTTGTTGGTCGATCAAGAGATTGCGAAAGCGTGACTTGCGTGTGCGACTACCGGATCTTGCCCGACTGGTACTCCTTCAAGGTTACATGCCGCCCGTGATTAGGTGGCACCAGCCTGTGAAGGAACACGGGGACAGGATTGCTGTGCACGACTATTTCACGGCCACCTTGCCGAACAACATGCTGTTTCGCGCTGGCGTTGGTAGCGAATGCAACGGACAGAGTAGCAAAGACGATTGCGGTGGTAACGATGGTGCGGGTTTTCACGATTGGCCTCATGGTTGATGCTGGGATTCGCTCAGCAAAATTGCTGAATGAATGCCATCATTGCAAAGGCTGTGCCAAATGATCGGGACCACCGTCATCACTTCGTCGTCATGTCACCTATGGCTTCGATCACATTGCGGCAGTCCTCGACCGCGGTTACTTCGGTGTTGCGATAGATGATTCTTCCCGCAGTATCGATCACAAAGGTCCAACGCTTGGCAGTGACATCGCGGAGGAGGGTCAGTTCCTTATCTTCCACTTTGGCCACGACCTTTTTCGATTCGCGAGTTACAGGCACGCCAAAGGACTCGGCGATCTTACCTTCGGTATCCGCGAGCAGTGTAAAGTTCAATCCGTGAAGTTTCTTGAACGCCTGGTGGTTTTCTACCGAGTCTCCGCTGACGCCGATGACCTCGACATTGAGTTTGCTCAACTCGGAGTCGGCGTCGCGGTAACTGCACGCTTGTTTGGTGCATCCCCCGGTCATGTCGGCTGGATAGAAGTAGACGACCAAGGTTTTCTTGCCGACATGCTCGTTGCTCTTCCAATACTTTCCAGAGTCCTCCAAGGCCGAGAAGAATGGTGCCGTTGATTGCAGTGCAGCGGGATCCGAGGAAGCTGATGATAGATGATCGCCCCAGACCTTTGGGGTCACAAACGCTTTGGGTTTAGGTCGAATCTTGATGGGCACCGCTTCCTTTTGGTACTCGCGCCATCGCGCGAGCATCCGGTCGGCGACATCCATATTCTCTGCAGCGAGATTTTTTTCCTCGTACGTATCGGCAGCGAGATCAAACAGTTGGATTTGCGCTTTCCCCTTGGCGGCCGGAGCTTCCTCATCCTCCTGTTCTTCTCGGGTTGGCGGGCCAGTCACTACCAACTTCCAATTTCCTTGACGCAATGCACCGGCAGAAGGAGTCGCATTGATCAGTAGTTCTCGGTCTGGAATTGGTTTGCCGTCCGTTATCGAATCCCACACGTCGCGGCCATCGAGGGGAAGTCGCTGATCGACGTTCGCACCGGTCAAATGCAACAGAGTTGGATACCAATCGGCGATGTGGAGAGGTTCGCTGACGGTAGATCCTTCCGGAATATGACCTTTCCATGTAGCAAAGGCGGCGACACGAACTCCGCCTTCGTAGTGAGTCCCTTTTCCAGCTCGCAGCTTCCCGTTGCTGGTGACTTTCCCGGGATTGGGTCCACCGTTGTCGCTATTAAAGAGGAACAATGTATTGTCTCGTTGGCCCGAGGCATCGATGGCAGCAACGATTTTTCCAACCGCCTCATCCATCGCGGTGAGCATCCCCGCATACAGTTTGCGCTGGCCTTCGAGATGCTGGAAAGGGGCGAGGTATTCCTCGGGGACTTGATGCGGGCTATGGACCGCATTGAAAGGGACGTAGAGGAAGAATGGTTTTTTGCCCGCGTAACGCTCGACGATCGAGACAGCTTCTTTGGCCAATAGATGCGTGCTGTATCCTTCGTCGTCGCACGGGCGATCATCGCGATGCCAATCAAACCCTCCGTCGCGGATATGGGTGTTGTAATCGATAGCCCCGTTGTAATGCCCGTATTGGTGATCAAATCCTCGCCGAGTCGGAAGGTAATCGGCAGCGAAATGACCCAAGTGCCATTTGCCGACGATGGCCGTTGCATACCCGGCCGTTTTCAATCCTTCGGGGAGGGTTTGTTCTTCGAGTGGCAATCCGTACTGGGCCCAAGGTCGAACCACGCCGACTTGCAAGCCGTGTCGGATAGGGTATCGCCCGGTCATCAATGCGGCGCGGGTTGGAGAGCAAACGGGTTGGACGTAGAACGCTTCGAGTTTTGCCCCTGCGTTGGCGAGTTTATCCAAGTTCGGTGTCGGGACCTCACTCCCGTGCCACCCCACATCCCCCCACCCCAAATCATCCGCCACGATGTGGACGATATTAGGCCTTTGCGCAGCGGGTTGATTGGTCGCTGATCTGGCCGGAGCAATCGGCAGTAACACTTCGAATGCGAACGAAAGAAAAAGCACCAGGGAGGGACGAAGTGATATCTGACACATGATCGTAGGAGGGCTAACAGGAAACAAACCATCGACTAGGTATCGCTACCAGAACCCTATAGTACTGCGTTTCAATTTCGAGAATGGATAGCTCACTGTAAAAACTCCGTGAAAATCTGCGCAGTACGTTGTAAACATATCCGAGTTGACGCAGATAACCCTACCAGCACTTTCTATAATCCGCGTAGCAAGCCCCTTAGGAATTGTTTGATTTCAAAAACTTCAGTTGAAAGTCACAGATGGTACATGCGATGCGAAATGATTTACTACGGAGCGGATTATTGATTCTGTTTTGGATCCTGGCTCAAGGCCCCGTATTGGCTCAGAACAATTCGCAGCAGAACATCGACAAGAAGCTTCCGGTCGCCGGTGATGTATTCCTCGTCGACGCGTCCATTGCATTCGTAATCCCTTCGACCAAAGATTTTCGAACTCCCGCAAAGCCATGGGTCTGGTACGCTCCGACCTTGCCCAACCTTCCGGGCCCCGAGGAAAGATGGATGTTCGAGCGGTTCCTAGGGGCAGGAATCGCGATCGCTGGGATCGATGCTGGTGAATCGTATGGTAGTCCCGATGGCAATCGCGTCTTCGACGGTCTTCATCGCGAGATGGTTCGCCGCGGATACTCGCCGACCCCGGTGCTGCTCGGGCGATCGCGAGGAGGTTTGCAAACATTGTCTTGGGCCGCAGCAAATTCAAAACATGTCGCCGCTTGGGCAGGTATCTACCCAGTGTGCAATTTAACGAGCTACCCAGGCATCGATCGAGCAGCTCCCGCATTCTCGCTCACTCCAGTGCAACTCAATGAGCAACTGAAGCAGCTCAATCCAGTGGATCGGATGGAAGGATTGGCAAAATCCAAAGTCCCGTTGTTCGCGATCCACGGCGACGTGGATACGGTCGTTCCACTCGAACGTAACTCGGGGCTTCTGCGTGAACGCTACCACAACTTGCAAGGAACGATGGAACTGCTCGTCCCCCCAGGGCAAGGTCACAATATGTGGGAAGGATTCTTTCAGTGCCAGGAGCTGGTCGACTTTGTCATCCAGCACGCGAAGTAAATCACGTCAGAGGCTGATGTTTCCCGAGGTTTTCGTGACAACAGCCTCTCGATTGGGGAGAGAATGGACTACCGGGATTTCGGGTTTGGCATAAACTTGACGCCTTCCAAGACTGAATCTTGGGGAACGTAGTATCAATGCTGCTGATGGCTCAAACCGCTGACTGCTAATCCCGCTGATTTTTCAGCAAGCTCATTTCTCAGTCCTAGGTATCCTCCATGAGTTCGAAACGAATGCTGGTCACGGCGGCTTTGCCGTATGCCAATGGTCATATCCATCTAGGGCATTTGGTCGAGTACATTCAAACCGATATCTGGGTTCGCTTCCAAAAACTTCGTGGTCGCCGATGCATTTTTATCTGCGCCGACGATACCCACGGCACCGCCATCATGATCCGGGCTCGCCAAGAAGGGCGACCTGAAACGGAATTGATCGCCGACATGCAAGCAGCCCACGAAAAGGATTTCGCCGGTTTCGAAATCGCCTTTGATCATTATGGCAGCACCAACGCACCCGAGAACTATGAGCTGTGCAAACAGATCTGGGGTTCTCTCCGCAACGCAGAACTGGTCCGCGAAGATGACGTTGAGCAACTCTTTGACCCCGAGGTGGGAACATTCCTTGCCGATCGATTCGTCAAGGGAACTTGCCCTAGTTGCAAGTCGGTCGGTGAATACGGAGATAACTGCAGCAAGTGCGGTGCGACCTACGCACCTACCGACTTGATCGATCCCGTCAGTACCCTCAGCGGTGCAACCCCCGTAAAACGTTCCGCCAAGCACTTATTTGTGCAACTGGAACAACTGCATGAGTTCCTCGATACATGGACGCAATGTGGAGAGCATTTGCAATCCGAAGTCGCGAATTACCTCAAGGGGCACTTTCTGGGCAAGCCTCTTCGGGACTGGGACGTATCGAGGCCTGAGCCTTACTTTGGTTTCCCGATTCCCGACAGCCCAGGCAATTTTTGGTATGTCTGGTTCGATGCCCCGATAGGCTACATCGCCTCAACCCACCAATGGTGCAAACACAATGGCGAGCAACTCGAAGACTGGTGGAAGAGTTCCGAAACCGAGATCCATCATTTCATCGGTAAGGATATCACTTACTTCCACACCCTCTTCTGGCCTGGTGTCCTCAAAGCGGCTGGCTACTCCCTCCCGACCTTCGTTCACATCCACGGCTTTCTCACCGTCGATCGTGAAAAAATGTCCAAGAGCAAGGGGACTCAAGTACGAGCAAGCAAGTACCTCGAGCATTTGGATCCGTCCTACTTGCGATACTACTATGCCAGCAAGCTCGGTCCGCGATTGGACGATATCGATCTTAACCTCGCTGAGTTCGCACAGAAAATCGATTCCGACTTGGTCGGTAAAGTCGTCAACCTAGCCAGTCGCACCGCGCGCTTCGTCGATGGAGTCGGTCTGGCGAGCGAGTACCCGCATGACGGAGGACTGTTTGCAGCTGCAGCCGCAGCCGGAGAAAAGATCGCAGAAGCGTACGAGCAATGCGATTACTCGCGCGCGATGCGGTTGATCATGGAATTGGCTGATGCGGCCAACGCCTTCGTCGACAATACAGCTCCGTGGACTCTGAAAAAAGATCCCAATCAGCAGGTGCGACTTCAGGAAGTATGCACCATTGTCCTGAACTTGTTCCGACAACTATGCGTCTACCTAGCCCCTGTGTTACCTCGTCTCGCACAACAATGCGGCCGGTTGTTCCAAGTGGATATCACGACTTGGGAGGATAGCCAGAAACTATTGTGCGGAATCATGCTGTCCAAGTTTGAACATTTAATGCAACGTGTCGACTTAGCGAAAGTGAACCAAATGATTGAAGAAAGCAAAGAAACACCAGCTCCAGCCACCAACGAGGCCGCTGTTACGCCAGCCTCTAGCGAAGTTCCTACAACCGACTCCGGTGAAGCGCTTCTGGCCGAACCACTAGCTCCTACCTGCACCATCGAAGATTTTGCCAAAGTCGATCTTCGGGTGGCCCGCGTGATCAAGGCAGAAGAAGTTCCCGAAGCCAAGAAGTTGATCAAGCTGACAGTGAGCTTGGGTGGCGACACTACACGAACCGTTTTCGCGGGCATCAAGGCCGCCTATACCCCCGCCCAACTCGAAGGCCGATTGGTCGTTATCGTTGCCAATCTTCAACCCCGCCAAATGAAATTCGGGCTCAGCGAAGGAATGGTCACTGCCGCTGGTGCGGGTGGTACCGAAGTCTTCCTGCTGGGTGTCGACTCCGGTGCTAAACCTGGGCATCGGGTTCACTAGCGATACCATATTCGCTAGAAAGAGCAGTGCCGGACGGATCGTGCCGGACGGATCGCGCCGAATGGATCCGCCCCGCGCCCGATAGTTCACCGACTGGCGCCAGCGGACACGAACCGATTCCAATACTCCCTAAGATTCTTCCTCGTACGTAACCCTACCAACGAACATGGCATCCCTCAATAAGTACTCGTCTCGCATCACCCAACCCAAGAGCCAAGGAGCCTCGCAAGCGATGCTCTATGCCACAGGCTTGAAACCTGAGGACATGAACAAAGCTCAAGTCGGCATTTGCAGCGTTTGGTTCGAAGGCAACCCCTGCAATATGCACTTGCTCAACCTCGGGGGAGAGGCCAAAAAATCAGTGACCGCGCAAGGGCTGGTGGGGATGCGATTCAACACGGTCGGGGTAAGCGATGGAATCAGCATGGGGACCGACGGTATGTCGTACTCCCTACAATCGCGCGATCTGATCGCGGATTCGATCGAAACGATTATGGGTGGCCAGTGGTATGACGGGTTGATCGCGATCCCTGGATGCGACAAAAACATGCCGGGTTGTTTGATCGCAATGGGACGACTGAATCGTCCGTCATTGATGA
>VGZN01000288.1 GCA_016872635.1 Planctomycetota bacterium
ATCGTCTTGAATGACGAACACGGCAACCTCCGGCCAGAACTTGCTCTTTGTAATCGCCTCGATGACCAATCCGAGGGCCGCATCATTTTGCGCAACCATGGCTGTGGGGGTAAGTTTCCCAACACGCGTTCCAGCAGTATGATCGTTTGGCAGATGCATCGTGATAAAGTTCGGCAATTCCCCGGCCTCTTCGAACTGCTTCAATCGCTTGATAAATGATGCAGCCCGGTCGAGATCGCTATAATCGAGATCGTAAGAGCGATAATTTGGATCGAAATGCCCTTCGAGCACCTCAATCTTTGCCCGAGACGGATCCCCTGGATTGCGACCGTTGGCGATAAACTCGCCAAATGAAAAGTAGGACTTGCCCGCCTCTTTGCATTTACCCCAAAGGTAGCCACTGCTCGGTTGGCCGATCTTTGTGGCCCCTTCGGCGGGATAAGTAAGCTTGCCTCGGCTTTTTCCGTATGTCAGTGGCCATGTCTTTTCAACGAAATCGGTCGCATACGCCGCCATGGTCCATTCATGACCGTCGGCACTTACTTCACCATCGACATAGAAATTATCCAGCAGCACAAACTGATTAACGAGTGCATGATGATTGGGAGTGACATTTTCCCCGAATATACATAATCCTGGATCTCCATTTCCTTTCGCTACATCTCCAAATAGTTGGTCGTAAGTCCGGTTTTCCTTGATGATGTAGATGCAATGCTTGATAGGGCTCGGATCACCAACCTTTGCTGGAACCGGATTGTTGGGGGATCGTTCCGCGTCGACTACCACAGAATCTTTACGCAATGGCGCGCCCTGAAATGCTAGACGAGTCATCGTTGCCAACTCCTCGGGGGTCGGCGTCGGAATTGCCGACAATGAACCTTGAAGAAGTCCCCCTATGTACTCAGTGACGTTTTTCGGCGCGGGCTTGAGGGGATTCGGCCCATAGCGATTGTCTTTGCTCGATAGTCCCTTTCCATTGGTGACGATGATTTGATCTCCTGAAACCGTGAACTTCACATTTGTCGGGTACCAACCCACTGGGATATACCCGAGGGATCTCGATTTCTTCGGCTCCGAAATATCGAATAAAGCGATGTTGTTGTTGCAGGAGTTCACCGCGACGAGAACCCTTCGATCCGCGGAAACACAAATTGCCGAGGGGGTGCTGCCGTTCTTCGCAGCAGGATAAAGTGCGGTCAATAAGACCTCCTGCAACTCGCCTGTCGTCGCATCAAGTGCAACAACGCTGTTTTCGTCGGAGCAAGCGACCAGCAATCGGTTGGTATCGTCGAGATAAATCATCTCCGTTGGATGCGATTGGGTTTTCCAAGTAGCCACCAACTGGAATGTTTTCAAATCGACCACGCCAATCGCGGACCGGCCCCATAGGCTCACGAACAGCCGCTGGTTCGCTGCATCTTCCAAGACGGTATACGGATAACTATCGTCAGGTAACTGCAATGTCTCGGTTGGTGAAACTCCCGGCTTCTCCATCGCACCAAATGGTCGCTTACCCCGTTTCACTTGATTCCCAAGTAACCCACACGCATAAAACTCAGTGTCATCCTTGGACAATCCAACACCCGAAACTACAAACTTATCAGTCTTTGTCGCAAGGGTATGAACAACCGGCTCTCCCAAATAACCCTTGTTGTACGGAAAGGCATAAACGCGTTCATCCTCCCCACCCGAGGCAACAATCCAAGCTCCGTCGTTCGAAAGAGCAAGCCCATAAAACGATTGCGGAACTGGAACTCTTGCAATCTTGTTAAGGGTCTTTGCATCAAGGGTTATGATTTCATGTTCACCATATCCGCAGTGCAACACGATCAAGTTATTGCCATCGGGATGAACCAAAAGGTGAACCGGAAAATCCCCAAGAGGGGCTTGTCTACCTTGGGCATTGATCGTCCAGCCATTGGGGAGAAGCATGTTTCCTGAGGGTTGCATTCCAGGAAGCGTCTCAAATGGCGATTTATCCTCAATGGATCCCGCCCCCTTCGCTGCTCCCTCTTGCGAAATAGCGGCATTGAGACCAAACGTACCTAGTCCGAATAGAATCGCGAAGATCGGGACGAAACGAGTTATTTGCGTCATGAAACTGCCTAACGGGTCCATCAAAAAAACGTCTGATGTAGAAATTAAGCACGCATTGTAGCAACTCGATTCCTATCGAAAGCAGCGATTTCCATTCAGATTTGATGACCGTTCCGTGTACCCTGCAAAAAACCGACTCCATACAAGCCGTCAAATCTGGGTGAAGGAGCGCGTCAAAACTCGCCAAAAATCGCTGAAAAAAATTTGCAATCCTTTAGTTCGAATGGGTCGACGCCCTGCCTCAGGGGCATAACCACTTATCGAATGGGCAGTCAAGGGCTTTTGGTCATTCAGCCCCTGTCCCAATGCACGTTCGCAATAGGCCACAAGGTGAGAGATCATCCAATCAGCGAACCAAACGGCATGCAGAATACCCGACGACGCGGCTGGAATCGCCGGTCGTCGATGCGCTCGTGTCGTAGCTGAGCCGTTCGACGCCGAAAGTTTCATTGAGCTCAATCAGTGTTTGCATGACAAGTGCCGCCGGTACAACTCCACACATACTGATCGAGTTCGATTGGCACGTCTCAAGAAGTCGCTCCGGGTTGCCTGAGACCATCGCTGACAGTGCAAGTTCGTCAAGGCGTCGGTTTTCGGCTTCGTTCGCGAAGTGATTCATGTCGCTCGAGATCACGAGCAATGGATATTCCTCACACCCCCGGAGGACCTCCGCCAATTGCTTCGCAGCAGTAGCGATATCCTGCCATGAAGAATTCGCCATCACGATTGGAACGATTTTGGGCTTTGGTTGGTTCCGACCCAGGTGACTTAGGATCGGCAGCTGAACCTCGACTCCATGTTCTCGGGAGTGAGCCGCTGCGTCAAACTCCATGCCCGAAACGTGTTTGACAATTTGCGAAGCCAGTTCCAAGTCCACGGCGAACTCTTCACCATTGGGTAGTTGCCAACTCTTTGACGGAGACACAGCCCATTCGGCACCGAGATTCGTATGTTTCGGCCCGATAATAATCACCGACTTAGTCATGCTAGCGCTACGCCACGCATCCATCGCAATTTGGCCGCTGTACTTCAATCCAGCATGCGGAGTCATGATTGCGAGCGTCTTCGCATCCGAGACCGTTTTCGAATTGGATTCGAATCCTTGCAACATCCCATCGAGTTCGGACGCAGAGGCTGGGTAGAACTGCCCTGCCAAAGCTGGAAGACGCGGCTGATCGCTCGGGTCGATACCGATTCGGTTCGTCGCAAGCAACGAGCTAGCCGTTGACACACAACCCAACGAAAAAACACCGATTGGATTGCTGCGAGTTTTGATAATACCTGCGGCATCTTCGACGAGCTGGTGGATCGACTTATTGGCGTCAAAGGCGACCGCAGCGCGATCGCCACTGAGCGCGAGGATTGCGCGTTCATTCGACGCGACACCTCTCACATCGCAGTCCGTTAGTTGGTCTCGTAACTGATTGCCGTTCCAATCAGCGGGATGAATAACCCCATGATGGGCTGGATCGTGCAAAATGGTAAGCGCGAGATCGATATCGACCGACTTTTTGAAATTCGAGCGACGGATCGACTGTTCGGCCGACTTTACTAGCTCGAACAATGTCGATTGTAGGGGCATACCCGGACGAAGGGACGTTTGTATCCAATGGGCTAGTGGACGTTGCGAATCGAGATTCACCGCGCTCATGACAATCCCATTCACGTTGCCGTCCATAGCTCCTAGAACGTAATAATTTGGGGTCGACCCATGGGAAAGTGCGATCATGTTCTGGATCGCCGCCGACTTGAGTTGGAATAGACTATCCAAATCTCCTGGGGCCCGCTCAATGGGGATTGGGTTGGGGAGAAGATCCTCGTCGAAGTGCCCTTCGATCTCCAAGCCTTCAAAGGTTTCAAGTCGGGTGTTTTGATCTTGCCAAGCGTTCAAAGGTAATCCAGCTTTTCGGCAAATCCCGGCAAGGTACTCTCCCACATTCCATCCTTGCTCCACGGGCACACTCGGCAACAGTAGTCCGGCTCGCTCACCGAAGGGACTTCGCGGGCCACTCGAAATCCGCAACCCGTGCTTACCGATCACAATGTGCTGCCCTCGCTCTTCGGCGGGGCCATCGATGCTTATCGCCGGCGCCAATAGAGTCAGGTGGCATGACAAATAAGGGAGTTCGACGCTTGAGATCGCGGGCATCCGAGGGTCATCTTTGGCTGTCCGTTGTGCCGAATCAAGAATAGCTTGGTTGAGTGGTGTAGGCCTGCCTAGAAAACCGCAACAACCGCGCAGCAACTTCCCACGCTTGAGTGTTGTAAAACAGCCATGTACGATTTGATCGCCGATTTCGCCGAGCGAGCCCATCAAGGTACTGGGAAGCCGATTCTTAAGCACAGTCGACAGAGCGATGACTTGTGCGAACCTTTGGATCGAGGTTTTCTGATCCGAATCCAAAAGATCAAATTTCAACAGATCCAGTTTTACGGGTTCAGTAATACTCGGTTGAGACACAGGTGACTCCTTTTTTCCTTGGTCGATTCCGGTTGCGCGATCGGTTCCGTTTACAAGATCGGTGCCCATCGGACTCTTTCCACTTCGCAAAGATGGCAGTCCTTCGTGAGCGGACGGCGCGGCGTTTGCAATGGATAAAGATACCCCATGGTTTGCGGAAAGGCTGGAAGAGTTACCCAATCGGACCAAGTTCTCAAGGGTGTTTACCGCGCAGGAGGTAGATTCGGCCGATAAGGGTTTCGCCGATAGAACCGATACTGGGGATTGAACGCGGTGATCTGGGACCGCGAACCGTCTCATGTCGACGGGTAACCGCTTCCTTCCCCACGTGCCACACTCCGCCTCGAACCTCCCTGCAATCACGGCCCCACACGAGTTGCACTTTCCGTGGGCTAAAGCGTAAATCCCAAGCTCGTACCAGTCGCGTTCGATCAGCAATGCCCGACAAGCAGGACAATAGGTCGACCCATGTTTGGGATCGTGCACGTTCCCCACAAACGGGAATCGAATACCCGCCTCTTGAGCAATCATGTAGGCTTCGACTAGCTTTTCGGGGGGCGTGTTCCCGCGATCTCGCATCCTAAAATCGGGATGGAACGCCGAAAAGTGTACAGGAACATCCGTACCCAATTCCCGCACGATCCAGTCACACATCCTCTTTAGCTCATCGCTCGAGTCGTTCGCACCGGGAATAACAAGATTCGTGATTTCGAACCACACTTCTGTCTCATGCTTGAGGTACCGAAGGGTATCGAGAACGGGCTCGAGATGGGAGTAGGTGATATGGCGATAAAAATCCTCCGTGAAGGCCTTTAGGTCAACATTCGCGGCATCCATCCACTGATAGAACTCGCGACGAGGCTCAGGCATCATGTAACCAGCGGTAACAGCAATCGTAGCAACGCCAGCGTCGCGGCATGCCTTGGCCGTATCAATCGCATATTCAGCCCAAATCACCGGATCGTTGTACGTAAACGCAACGCTCCGGCAGCCAAGTGTTCTTGCAGCGAGCGCGATCGCTTCCGGAGTCGCTTGCTCGCTCAACCTTGCGACTTCTCTCGATTTACTGATATCCCAGTTTTGGCAGAACTGGCATCCGAGATTACATCCTGCCGTGCCGAACGACAAAACGCTCGTTCCCGGATAAAAATGATGGAGCGGCTTTTTCTCAACAGGATCGATACAAAATCCGGTACTTTTTCCGTAGGTATCGAGCACCATAGCTCCATGTTCCACTTTGCGGACGAAGCAGAAGCCGCGATCCCCCTCTTTCATTCGGCATTGACGTGGACATAAATCGCAGACGATCCGCTCCTCGCGATTGACGTTGCCTTCCCCAGGCCGCACTTCCGCATGCCACCACTTGCCTGCAACCATACTTATAACTCCATCCTCACCCCAGTTTCTTGCGATCCTTCGTTAGCCCGAACAGCTATGCATCCACCTTATGTATCTGCATGTATCTACGACCAGGCTAACCCGTGTTCTGACCATTCTACGGAGACACAGACGCTGGATCCTGGCGGGTTTGGACCCAACCACCCCAAAATGTCCTATCGAGAACCAGATTGTGTTGGCAAAACTAGTCAGATACCCTCGGGTTTGCTTGAGAATCTCCGTTTCTTCCCGTTATACTGGTGGTGTAACGGCGATTGGTATGCCGGTAAGCATCGCCAGTTGAACAGTTGTGATTCCCGTCCCGCTCTCGATGTCAAATTCCCTTGACTTCAGTTGGAGCGAAGCGGGCTTGGTACTCTTCCTTTGGACGCAATCAGGAACTAAGGCACCTTCAGGATGAACGAGAAACGTACACCCCATCAAAACGAGCCAACGCCCCCTAAGCCTTCCGGTAGCGGCGCTGAAACAATACGTACCGTGCGTGACAATCCGTTGCCAATCGCGTTGCCTGAATCGCTGCGTTCCCAACTATCTCACTTCCGAACGCGTGTTCGCAAGCTAAAGATGCTGGAAGCGGCAGGTATTGCGTGCTTCGCATTCCTCGCGGGTTTCCTAGCGGTGTTCGTGGTAGACCGCTTGATGGATCCGACTTCAGCTTTTCGTTGGATCGTGTTTGCAGTCGCCGCAGTTGGCTTGGGAACGATTCCCGTTTGGTTCGAACGTTGGGTGATCCGATACACCACTCCAAGTTCTCTCGCTCGGCTCATGTCGCTCAAACAACCAAACTTGGGAGATTCTCTCCTCAGCGCCATCGAGCTATCACAAAACCCGCATGAGCAACAACGGTCACCTGCTCTCTGCCGGGCAGCATTGCAGCAAGTTGCCGAAGAAACGTCGGCACGCGACCTTGCAGTGGCTGCACC
>VGZN01000289.1 GCA_016872635.1 Planctomycetota bacterium
TTGAGACCCCGCAATTGAGACCCCGCAATTGAGACCCCGCAATTGAGACCCCGCAATTGAGACCCCGCAATTGAGACCCCGCAATTGAGACACTGTCGGATTTTCGAGAATTACGAAGCGGGTAGAGTAAGAATCCAATTACACGGTGGAGACTACCAGCGGACGAGGGCTGTTCCCCAGGTAAGCCCTGCGCCGAAACCACACATCATGATCAGGTCTCCTCGTTGCAGGCGACCCGCGCGGTTGGCTTCGTCGAGAACCAAGGGGATACTTGCTGCTGAAGTATTCCCGTAACGATCCAAATTGACCATCACCCGGTCGTAAGGAATGCCGAAATCGCTCAAGGCTGCGTCGATGATTCTGACGTTTGCCTGGTGGAGTAAAAACATGTCGACATCCTCGATGGCGTAACCAGTGGATGCTAATACATCGCGGCAACTATCCGCAACGCAGCGAACAGCCCACTTAAATACCGATCGGCCATCCATCTGCATGTACTGTCTGTCTTGATCGATCCGTTCGCGAGTCAGTGGTTCCCGAGATCCACCTCCCGGAACGCATAGCGATTCCGGGGAGCCTTCGGAACCGAGGGTAAAGCCGAGTATTCCAGGGGGCGAGCCACCGCTGAGGGGGCTTTGGGTTTCAGACGCACATGGCGAGTTGGTGGCCACCGATTCACTGTCGGAAATACAGCCTTGAAGCAGGACAGCGCCTGCACCATCCCCGAAAAGCGGATACGTCTTGTGGTCCTTCGGATTCACTGTTCGGCTCATCACTTCGCTGCCGACGATGAGAACGTTCTTGGCCATGCCGGTACTGATAAACTGTGCCCCGGTGACGAGTGCGTACATGAATCCCGAGCACGCGGCATTGATATCCATGGCGGGTGCGATGCTGCCAAGTTTCTTTTGCAGCACACATGCGGTGGATGGCGTCATGAAGTCTTGGGTAATGGTGGCTACCAAGATCAAGTCGACGTCGTCACTGGATACACCTGTATGATTCAAGCAACGAATGGTGGCTTCATAGGCAAGATCGCTGGTTGCTTGGTCGTCGTTGGCCCAACGCCGCTCCTTGATTCCAGTGCGTTGAAAAATCCATTCGCTATCGCATCCCAACAGGGCGAGGTCGTCGTTGGTAACGATGCGTTCCGGGACGTAGGAACCGGTGCTAACGATGGAAAAGGGAATCGAAGCCCCCACCCGGCTTCGACCGCTTGGACTGAGGGGGATCTTCGTCGGCAAAGGCCTGCTACTCACGTTGGCCATAAATCAGTGGGGGCAAAATCCAGTAGGGTTGAAATACGTACCGATGTTGGTTATCCCCTCCTCCTCAGTGGGGAAGACGGAGTATAGCATCGCTAAGTTGAACGGGTACGGCAACTTAGGTAGAGGAGGGAAAGAGTTGCCAATTAGGGGGTCTAATGTTTTCAACAAGATTTCAACAATTTTGACCAATTCTCCGATTTGGGGGGTGACTACGAGCATAAGGGATCGTTAGATTTTTAGGGCAGTTGCGGGCCGCAATATCACACGTTGTAAGTGTGATAGGGTGCCATTACGCCGTGGCTCGTTCCCCCCCCTCCAGCCATAGAAAGTGCTGATGTTGCGATGTGCTTACTGGCCATTCAATATCGCGTGGTTCCTGAAAGTCCGATTCTAGTCGCTGCTAATCGAGAGGAGTTTTTCGACCGTCGTAGTACGTCCCCGAGCATTCAGTCTGGTAAGCCCCGAATTCTCTGCCCAGTCGATCAACGAAGCGGTGGAACTTGGTTAGGGGTGAATCAACACGGGGTGTTTGTAGGAATTTGCAATCGACGAACGCTCGAGCCACTCGGCTCGAATCGTTCGCGTGGATTGCTGGTCAAAGAACTGTTAAAGGCTGTGTCGAGTCGCCATGCGGTCGACAGAGCCAACGAGGAGTTCAACAAGCATCAGTTTGAGGCTTGCAATTTGGTGATCGCGGATCGCGATAACGCGTACGCACTTCATCATGAAACCGAAAACGAAGTGATTGAACTCAATCCTGGTCTGAACATCATCGGTGCAAGGAATTTAAATGATCCACGCGACGAGCGCGTTCAGTTGGCGAATCGCCTGCTGACCCTGCAAACGCTGGATTCGCCGGTAAAATTCTTGGCCGTTGCAAGTAAAGTTTTTGCGAGATCTCCGAATCCGATGGCGAGGGCCAGCATGGTCGTCCGAGGCGCGGATTACGGGACGGTTTCGAGTACGTTGATCGCATTGGGAGCTAAACCTCGAGATGCAATTTACCAACACTCGGACGGGCCGGCGGATGAATCAAGGTACGAGGATTACTCACCCTTGTTGCGTGACATCCTCAGTCGCGGGCTTCGCGAAGCTAAAAACCGTGTTGCACTCGTTGATTAGCGGATGTTGATCTCAAGATCCCGTAGTCGCAAACAGCGTTCGTCACCACCAAGTGGCGAGCGTCACTATTAAGAATTTGATATTCTAAAGCCCCTGTCGATGAGATTGGGGCTTTTTTGTTTGGGAGCATCCACAAGTACGGTTGCCATTACCGCAAGTTAAACGAGTCCATCTCAATCCGAAACGTCAGATCGAGGCTGAATATCCATGCGAGCGATAAGATCCAGATCGGGGGAGGACGCTTGGGGCATTTGGAAAACCGAGGCCAGCAATGCCGCAACAATGAGTTGGAAAAGTGGTTTGACTATGATTCTGTCGCTCGCTTGGCAGCTTCTCGTTGCTCACCCTTTACCGGTGATCGCACAAACTGAATCGGCCTCGGCGTCGATTCCTCTAGGACCGAACCTGAGCGTCGACTTAGTCTGGGTTGCTCCGGGAGCATTCGTACAAGGCTCGCCGGAAACAGAGTCAGGTCGTGAGCCTGACGAAATCCAGCATCGAGTCACCAGCAGCAAAGGGTTTTATATCGGCAAGTATCCAATCACGATTGAGCAATTCCAGGTGTTCGTGGATCAGACACGATACAAAACAGAAGCCGAACGAGGTACCTCAGGAGGTTTTGGATGGAACGGACAAGATCTCGTGCAACGTCCCGAGTTCCATTGGAGGACCCCCGGTTACCCGATCTCAAAAAACCATCCAGTGACAATAGTTACCCTGGAGGACGCTCAAGCATTCTGCAGATGGCTTTCCGGTAAATCGAAAATGAAGGTCCAGCTTCCTACGGAATCACAATGGGAGTTCGCGTGTCGAGCGGGGAGTGCGGATCGCACTTACGCTGGAGATACAGACGAGCATATCGATGAGATCGCTTGGACAAAAGTCAATTCCCTCGGTGCACAAGCCGTAGGGGGAAAGCGGCCAAATGCACTCGGTATCTTTGATATGTGCGGCAATGTTTCCGAGTGGTGTTTGGATGTCTACGGGAAGTACCCCGCGACTAGCCAAACCGATCCCATTGCGACAAAGCCCGATGCAGGTGAGAAGCCTAGGAATGTATTGCGAGGTGGTTCTTGGAATCGAGATCGACGTCGCGCTCGCTCTGCGGCACGCTTCCGCAGCGACCCAAAAAGTCGTAATGCGGATATCGGCTTTCGGGTCGTGGTGCTGCGATCTGGAAACCTACCGGATGTTGCAGAACTCGAAGCGAATGAGTTTGATGCGGCAGCAACCGCGATCGCGGAACCCACCGATCAACCATCTACAACTCGACCACAAACTCCCGAGGAAGGGGGACTTGCTGGTTCGATGACACCATCGAGTTACCAAGTGGAGAGTTCAAAATCGACGCTCTTCAGTGACCTATCAGGGTTGCTCTGTTGTTTCGCCGTCCCAGTTATCCCTGGGATCGGGATTTTTTTCGTGATTTCGATGCTGCGGCGAAACGCATCTCGTGCTTTGGCCACCAATTCAGAATCCGCAGGGGGCGATTTTCAACGGGCAAATGCTCGAGGAACAGGTTCTGCATTTTCCACAGGGGTCGCCATCGGCGCACTCGGCGAGTTGATGGATCAAAGATGCCAAGCTTTCCCACAGGGATTTTGGTTTGATACGACCGGTATCAAGGCTGGTTCCATCGTTCGGATTCAGTATGAAATTGATGGACGAATGGAACAGTATCAGTTTGAGGTTGAGAACATGGACCGTCAGCGCGTGTTTTTGGGTGGGAAACCCACGAAGGTAACTATCCTTGGAATTACACCTCCCGACGGAGATGATTGGCGCGATGACGATGGATCGATATTCCCTAATCAACCCCCGATGATCGATCCGACTTCAAGGGACATGCCATTTGGAGATTCTTCCGAACGAGACGAGCCCAACAGCAATCAAAGGGCTGGATCGCTGTTTGGCGGGAGTCATTTCCCGTCTGCCTACTGATGATCATCGAGTAAAGCATGCCATCCTGCTTGGTTGGTATATGGATCCGATCCGAGACGCCTTTCCCTTTGGCTCTCCGCACTGCGAGGGCCTTAGCAAAGCTTGGTTTTCAATCCGATGATATGCGATGGGTTCGAGATCCGTCGTCCCAATGGCATGACGATATTCGCTGGTTTGGTACTATCTCATTGATGGAATTGTTCGATCTAGCCCGACGCGGTCAGAAATCGCTTTGGATGCTTGAGGCTGGCGCGAGGCCAATTCATCCGTTGCCCAATTCGATTCTAGAGACAATCGCTAAGGAGCGATTGATTGGTTTTGGGGCGATTAAACATGATCGGTTTGGTGTTGTGCCCGGCAACGAGGTTGCGAACGATTGGGAGCGACCCAACAATCGTCCTGATCCAACCACAAAGTACGAATCAAAAGCCACGCTGGATGATTGTGTCCCCATTGCCCCTGCTGCTTGGGGAAGTATCTTCATTCCCCACGGCATGGTGGATCTTCTTCAGGCCTACGACCCAAGCATGGGCTTCAAGGTGTACTTGCGAGGTGTGCTCGATTCCAACGGTAAGGAGGCAATTTCTAGAGTGCGAATCGATGGGTTGGATGTGCGTGTTGACAGCCGTTTGCGAATCGCTCAAGTCATCACCAATTTGCAACGCGGAGGAGCTGAACGTATTGCATTGGATCTGCATCACTATTGGTTACGCCAGCAGGTGAATGCTGCATTGGTGGCGATCGATGCACCTCGGCGGGAGGCGTTTCCCAACCCTCCATGCTTCGTTCGATTTTTTGGTTGTAGCGATAGAGATCAACGCGTCGATGCTTGTGTCCAATTTATTCATCGATTCCAGCCCGACGTGATTCATACCCATTTGCTTTCAAGAAACGAGCATGCGGCCTTTGCAGGCTTGGGACTGCCGACGCTGACCACGCTCCACAATATGGAGCCAGGTTGGCCGAGAGAGTTTCAACAGACGGGCGATAGGGAGTTGGGGCTAGTGGTTTCGTGTGCCAAAGCTGTCGAGCTACAGGCGGCCCAATCGCTTCCCAGACTTCAGCATCGTACGGTCTGGAATGGGATATCCCGTGAGCATTTTCGGTTGGAACCTGAGGTTCGAGAGCACCATCGGAATCGGATCCGGTCTACCTACGGCATTCGAGATGACGATTGGGTGCTCTTGGCCGTGGCGAACCCGCGTCCTCAAAAGCGATTGGAACGCATCCCAGCGATTGCTTCCTACCTGCAATTGGAATTGACCGAGATGTCGAGTCATCGCCGAGTCCACGTAGTATTTGCTGGCGAGGCATCGTCAAACAATGCAGCTTCAATGACTGCGTCGTGTGAAATCGACGCAGTCATCGACACTTTAGGTGTGCAAGATACCTGTCATAGGGTTGGGTCGATTGCTCGGGTTGAAGAAATCCTCGCTGCGGCGGACGTCTTGGTTTCTGTGAGCGAGTTTGAAGGGCTGAGTCTAGCGCACATGGAGGCGTTAGCGTCGGGATTACCTGTCGTTGCCACTGACGTTGGTGGCAATCGGGAGATCGCCACATTGGTACCTGGGATGCATATCGTGGATACCGATAGCGACGATCGTACAATTGCTCATGATATCCTCGGTATCCTCAGCAATCGCGTTCGAGCGGAACCTCACCTGCGGGCGGATACTCAAACACGAGGCGAAGGGAAGCCAACGATTGAGCTTCATCCTTCCTTCGAGATCTGCACGATGGAGCAAGGTTACTACCGAATGGTACGAGGATTACTAGGCAAGTTGTCTCGGAGCGAACCGGAGGGGGTATGGTTGGTCACCAACAATTTTTCCGTCGGAGGGGCACAATCCAGTGCAAGGCGACTTCTCCAGACATTGCACGAACGTGATCGGCGGGTGCGTGCGACAGTTCTTGAGGAAGATCCATCGAATCCGACTCCCGGGACCCAAGCGTTGCGAAACCAGGGGATACCTGTGATGCCTGCACCTCGTCCAGAGTTCGGACGCTCGTATTCCATGGGTGTTCAACGCAGTGTGGATTTATTGATAGATGCGATCGATCGCAACCCTCCTGAGGCTCTCGTGTTTTGGAATACGATCCCTGCGTACAAGCTTCTTTTGGCCGATGGTCTGATCGGCGTGCCTATTTTTGATGTGAGTCCAGGGGAGATGAATTTGGCTTCATTGAGTTCGTGCCTTTCAACTGGGGCCTTTGGATTGCCGTACCGTACGACCCAGGATTATGGCGCGAGGCTGAAGGGGGCGGTGGTGAAGTATCAGGGGGAGCGACTTGTCGCAGAGCGAGCCTTTGGGAATGGGTGTCCGATAGCAGTGATTCCCAACGGAGTTCCTATAGCTGATGGTAAGGCTTCGAATACTCCGAGACAGTTGCTTCGGATCGGCACAACGACGCGTTTGAATCCACACAAGCGGGTGGAGGATTTGTTCGAATCGCTCCGAAAGCTTGAGCCTGGGCTACTGTCGCGGTTAGAGTTCCTGGTAGCAGGTGGCGTG
>VGZN01000290.1 GCA_016872635.1 Planctomycetota bacterium
AGGAGACAAACGGCTTCGAGCCATTGTTCGCGCCGGTGTCGGGACAGACAACATCGATAAAAATGCGGCGACTCGGCTAGGTATCGTGGTGATGAATACGCCTGCTGGGAATACCCTCAGTACCGCCGAACATACCTTTGCATTACTCCTTGCATTATCCCGATCGATCGCGCCAGCGTACCAAAGCCTCTGCGGAGGAAAGTGGGACCGAAAGTCCTTCATGGGAACCCAATTGGCAGACAAGTCGCTAGGTGTCATTGGTATGGGGCGCATCGGGCGCGAAGTGGCCCTTCGAGGCCAAGCATTTGGGATGCGGGTCATCGCATTTGATCCCTTCCTTTCGGACGAGCAAGCGACAAAAATGCATATCGAAAAAGCGCACACTGTAGCGGAGATGCTCCCCAAGGTGGATTACCTCACGGTCCATACGCCGCTCACGGAAGAAACCAAATACTTGGTCGGCATGAAGCAACTGAGCCAATTGAAACCGGGCATCCGTTTGGTCAACTGCGCTCGTGGGGGTATCTACGAAGAAGCTGCGTTGGTGCAAGGGCTCCAACAAGGAATTATCGGCGGAGTAGCACTCGACGTATTTGAACAAGAACCGTGTACTAATAGTCCACTGTTCGGGATGCCGGGAGTCGTATGCACGCCGCACCTCGGTGCTAGCACTGAGGAAGCTCAAACTCAGGTGGCCATTGAAGGTATCCAATTGCTGATGAATTTTTTCAAAACAGGAGAGATTCGTCATGCGGTCAACGTTGCGGCACTCGATCCTAAAACCCTTGATTCACTCCGTGGCTATCTCGACGCTGCACATCGCCTCGGGTTGCTAATGGCCCAATGGCAACCAGGGTCAGTTAGTTCGTGCCAGTTGCACTATCGCGGCGAAGTCGCCGACAAAGACACCAAGCTTTTATCCGCAGCGTTTTGCGCAGGGTTGCTGGAACGCGCGATGGCCGATGACGTGAACATCATCAACTCCGAAATGCTCTTGAGAGAGCGCGGGATTGAACTCATGGAACATCGCAATCGCGAATTAGGGGCATTTAGTTCATCGATCACCGCCGAGATGGATGTCAGCGGGCACCGAATTAAAGCCGGTGTTACCGTATTTGGTAACAACATGTCACGATTGATTTCGATCGATGATTACCGACTCGAAGCATATCTCGACGGACACATGCTGTTCTTCACCCATTACGATGTACCGGGGATTATCGGTAGAGTTGGTACGGTCTTCGGTAGGCACCAAGTCAATATCGGACAAATGTCAGTTGGCCGCGCTGCTCAGCACCCTGGAGGTACGGCAATCGGGGTCCTAAACCTCGATTCTCGCCCCCCTCAAGCTGCGCTCGAAGAACTCATGTCCATTCCGGAAGTGGAAAAAGTACAATCGATCGAACTTCCAGGCTTGGGTGTCTTGCCAAGCTGGCTTTCGCAGTAAATACGATCGTTGATCGAATACGGTCACTACCCAGGATTTGTGCCGTTTCAGGTCGTTGTTTGCCTAAAACGCTTTTGGAAGGCGTCGTAGTCCTCTCGGGTATCAATCCCCTTAGGGGAGCGAGGAACAATTCCCACGGCGATGCTTCGCCCCGACTGCAAGAATCGCAATTGTTCGAGCTTTTCGATTTGTTCAAGAGGGCTCGGGAGCAATTCACCGAGTGAAAGCAAGAACGAACGGCGATAGGCGTAGAGCCCGATGTGTTGTAAGTAGCTTGCAGGCTCGGAACCCAACAGGGAATCGTCCCAGGACCGCGGGTAAGGGATCACCGATCGGCTGAAGTAGAGGGCTAGGCCGGAATGGGAGCGTACGACCTTAACGCAGGACGGTTCCTCAAGATCCGATTTGGAACGGATAGGCGTCGCCAATGTCGCAACATCCGCTTTTGGATTTTGCTCGAGCAATTCAATCGCTAAGTCGATCGATCCACCACAAATCTCTGGCTCATCCCCTTGGACGTTGACAAAGACATCGACATCGGGGCGGGACCGAGCCACCTCGGCAACTCGATCGGTTCCCGATGTAGCATTCGGATCCGTCATTTGAAACACCGCCCCAAAGGCCTCAGCGGCGTTAGCCAAGCGAACATGATCGACGGCAATGGTAATTCCAGCGGCAAGCCTGCTGCGTCGTGCGGCTCGATGCGTATGCTCCAAAACGGTCATCCCTGTCTCTGCGAGGAGCAGCTTTTCTGGCAATCTGGTCGAGGCAAGGCGAGCGGGAATGACGATTTCTGCACGCATATGCGGTGAGGCTCCTTGGTTGAAATACAGCGGGGTACATCCGTTCGTCCCACAAAAAAACCCCGAGAAGTATCCTCGAGGTTTTTTGGAGAGGCTCCGGTGGGAGTTGAACCCACGCATGGCGGATTTGCAATCCGCTGCCTTAGCCACTTGGCTACGGAGCCGTCAAATCATTAGCGGAGCCGTTTTAGTGAACTTTTCCGATGAGGTCAAGACGACTCGAGCGGTTGTGGATTGCGAATCCAGCATCGGCTGGCCGAATAGCCAAGTATCGGCGATTATCGATCGATGGATGCCGATCCAGTACCGCTGTTCCCGTTGCCTTGAGCGGGTTGCCCAGGCTGACCTGGTGCACCTCCCGGGGGCTGTTGTCCGGGAGGGGCAAATCCACCCGGTACGCCACCTTGGAATCTTCCACCTGGAGCAAATCCGCTAGGACCACCGAATCCAGCAGGGCCGCCAGGACCGCCAAATCCCGGAGCTCCGCCAGGACCGCCGAACCCAGGAGGCCCACCAGCACCCGGCCCGCCTCCCATTGCTCCCGCTGCCGCCAGAAGGGCCTGCAATTCTTTCAAGGTACGATCGAACTCCTCTTGGGTCTTTGCGTTCTTCAAGTTGTTGATCGGGGCATTTGCCAATAACAGCACGCTCGATACACCTTGATGAATTTGATCTGGATTCATCACTGCGATCAGCCCCTTGGCTTGCATCATCGTGGTATCCCAATTCCGAACCAAATCCTCCGGCAACCAACGGCCATCCACGAGCGTGATAACAAGCGGTTTGTTCTCTGCTCCCGGAGGCAGATTTTCAATCTCCATGTTCACTTCGGCCCGATCCGACTGGATGTTGTCCACGCTGTATTTTGCACTGGCTACGCCAAGCTTCTTGGCTTTCTCGTATTCCTGACGAACGGGGTGGCCCTCAGGAAACGATGCTGCGAATGCCTCGCCACTTTGGTTTACCTTCTTGAAATAAGGGTCCAAAAGATTTCTCAAATCACCCTTCTGCAATCGCTTACCGTCGAGAAGATCCTTGGAGATGACGCTATCTGCCAACTCAACGGCCGCGGGGTACGATCGGGTAAAATCCTCTCGCAACTCCGATGGGATCTGCAACACCTCGCTGTTGATAATGAAGTTCTGTTGCTTCTTCAGGATTTCAACGATGCTGTTGCGCGTTTTTCGGACCATGTCGAAGGTCCGAGAATCGAGCCGTTTCGCAAAGTTGATGACGACTTCCTCAACTTCTTTTTGCTTGTTGGCCGGGAACGCATCCCACAACACGATCATATTGCCTTTCGCCAATTCTCCGAAAACGGCATCGACAAAGTCTTTGGCTCCCATATCGTCCCGAAGCGCGACAGCCGCACTACTTGCGGGCGACGAGGCTGAAGGAGCCTTAGTCGAGGGAGTCGATGACGCCCCTGGTTTCGTTGCGGGCGACCCCGCGCTGCTCATTTTCTTGGCACGTGCCGCGCTCTCGGTACTCAATCGTTCCAACGGAACCTTGATCTCTTTACCGCTGTCGCTTCGCTTGAGAACGACCTGATTCCCCTCGATCCTCACAAACTCGGCTTCGACTTTGTTCTTACCGGTGTTGTCGATCCACTGGGTCGCTCGATCCTGTGCCCAGCAACTGCCGAACGAAGTTAGCCCGACGAGAGTACCGCTGACGATGAGTGTACGGATCGTCGAACGTGCGAAGCGACGCCGTGCCGAAGGACGGAAAAACATAAATTCGACCCCCAAAAGGAAAGAAAAATGCCGCGTGGAGAACCATTCATAAGATAACCAACGGCCTCTTGTTTTGCTTCGGTATTCAATTCGCTCCTAAAAATTGTTCTTGGTTTTTTGGGGTACTTTTTTTTCATCTATTCCCGCGAACGCACTGGCTTGCCAATGGGCTGGGTCACCGTAAACAAAGAATCCGCTCCCGGTCTTTACCCCCAATTTTCCTTGGTCTACCAGCGGCTGCAGGATAGCCAGAAGCGGGGCCCATACATCGTCCCCTTCGACGAAACGCGCGTGGGACATGGTTTGGAAAATGATGTCCAAACCGATCTGGTCCATAATACCAAACGGTCCGGCCGGCATTCCTGTCGCTTTCCTCCAAGCCATATCGATATCTGCAGGATTGGAGACACCTTTGTTCACCAACTGCAACGCAGACTGAAGCAATGATTTAAGCATCCAATTAAAGACGTATCCCGTATTCTCAACCCGCTGCACCAAAGGTGTTTGACCAATCCGCTCTGCCAGCGCAATCAATCGATCCACTGTCTCCTGGCTAGTCTCTGGAGCCGTTGCAACATCGACTAACGTCGCGATCCACATCGGTACGTGGAAATGGAAATGGGCGTATCGTTCGGGAAAACGAAGGTGTTTCGAAAACGTGGAGGGAACAAAATAGGAGCTATTGGAAGCGATGATGGTATGCTCACCATACTTTTCGGAGTATCGCTTCAAGACCCTTCGCTTGAGGGCTACTTGCTCGGGAATGCACTCCAAAACGATCCCTGGCACCGTTGCGTTTTCTTCGGAATCCTCACGTACCAATTCCAGCCTATTGGATACGTCAAGCCAGTCACACCGAGGCCAGTAACCTTGCTCGTAGAAAGGAACCAACTGCGCCTCGATCCAAGCCTGGGTTGCTTCCAATGCCCGATCGCTTTGATCCAACAATCGAACTCGCATCCCGTGCGCGAGCATCTGACCTGCAATTTGGCGACCTGTCCACCCCGCACCTAATATCAACGCGAACTCGATAGGTGCAAACTCTGTCGGACCGCGAGAACACTGCTCTCGTTCTTTCAGACCATGTTGTTGACTCTCCGGTTTTTGATCTTCCATGATCCAACTCGTGTCGCTCCATTGCTTATGAGAATCTAGCAAAAAACGGGGCGGAAATGCTCTTCGCATTCCGATGGGGATATAACTCCGATGGAGATAACGCCGATTGGAGATAACGCCGATTAAAGATAACAGTGTCGTCGCCCCACACAGCCTTATCATATCACGCAATATCCACCCCGAGCAGGCGGGTGCTTGATGCGGATGCACTCTGCTGTCGGTTGTTAGATCAGCAAGCCAATTTATTCCACCCTACTCTATGCCGAGCTTTCTTAGCACAGTGGCAATATGCCGGCAGTTCCTTTACCGTTCTCCCGGCGAGTCCTTGGCGATTGAAGTTCTCAAATCTACTTCCATTTGTCCTTTGCAGGAATAAATGGATCGATCGCGGTCAACTCGTTGCCTTGGACCGTGGCCCCGAAGCGAACCCCCAAATCATGTATTTTATCGGCTGCTTCTTCGAGCGGAGCCTGATTGTTGAGCTTCAAAGCGACCCCGGATACAACCTCAAGGATGTTCGTGAGGACAGGGTGATTCACTTTGGCCTGCGTCGATTTGATACGCTCAATCGCCCGCGATGTTCGCTGGGCCGAGGTGATACCAAAGGTCGCTTTTTCGGTGGCTTTGGCTGTGGCTCGCATGCTGAATTCGAGATCCGCGATCATTCCTGCGAGGAACATCGCACGAATCCTCTCAGGGACTTCTTCGGCATTCGACTTTCCTTCGGTTCGTACGAAGTTGTGCCTTACAGTACCTTGAGACCAACTGACAAGCTCGAAGTCGAGGCTGCCCGCGTTGTGCCCACCTACGTTTACCAGTTTCTCATCAGGCACGGTATGGCATCGGTAACAGCTTTGGGCCACCAAGTACACGTTCACCGGGTTGCGCATCCCCAGATCGATCGACTTTCGGAATCGTTCGCCGCGATGCTCACCGGTCTCTTGCCATTTTGTGACGCTTGGACCACCGTAGTCGTTATGAACTGCGACCCAATCTTGGGCTGCTCCGTGGCACGATTCGCAGGAGACACCTGCGATGGCTTCGAGCCGATTTTCAGCGTCGACATGATCCATGGTGTAATGGCACTGGATGCAATTGGAATCCGCTTTGAAATTCTCAATCCCTAGTTTCGTTGCGATCTTCTTCGCTTCGGGCTTGCGATGCAACGTAACAAAGGTTTCATGGTGAGGCGTTCGCTTCCACGCCTGGCTCTCCATGGCATGACATTTCTCGCACGCTTGAACTCCTAGCACTTTGTGAGGATCGACAGCAACTTCCCAATGCTGGTCCCGAACATCGCGAGACTCCTCCGGTAGCCAAATCATTCCGGTTCCGAGTGAAACTCCAACGAGAGCAACCGCCAGGGATACACCGCGAACCAGGGAACGACGAAGGATCAGCATACAAGATGGTTTCATCATCGAAATCAACAACAATGCACTGAGTGGAGAACTGAAGGGATTTAAGTCCGGTGAAAACCTACTATCCAGTTTCACACAGTCTTGCATTCCCCCCGGGTGCCGCGTCTTTTCTCGCCCCCTTTCCTCTTACCCGATTCGCACAACTGCTACAATCGACACACGTGGAACCGGATCCAATTCCCCGATCCCTCTCCTCAGAAACCGCGGCCTAATCCATTACCTCGACCCTTTACTTTGGCAGGTGGCACAGTTTCTTTT
>VGZN01000291.1 GCA_016872635.1 Planctomycetota bacterium
AACGCGGTTCGCGTTTGTGACGCTGAACTTGAAAGGAAGGATTGAGATGTACGAACGATTTACTGACCGCGCTCGCAAAGTTATGCAGTTGGCCAACCAAGAGGCCCAGCGGTTCAACCACGAATACATTGGTACCGAACACATCCTCCTAGGACTGGTCAAGGAAGGGAGCGGTGTCGCCGCGAACGTTCTCAAGAACCTCGATATCGATTTGCGAAAAATCCGTCTCGAAGTGGAAAAGCTGGTTCAAAGTGGCCCGGAAATGGTCACGATCGGCAAACTACCTCAGACCCCTCGCGCGAAGAAGGTCATCGAGTATTCCATGGAGGAAGCTCGCAACCTGAACCACAACTACGTCGGCACCGAGCATATCCTCCTAGGACTGCTCCGCGAACAAGAAGGGGTTGCTGCCCAAGTCCTCATGAACCTGGGGATGAAACTCGAAGATGTCCGCGAGGAAGTCCTTAACCTCCTCGGCCATGGCATGGAATCCTCCGATGGTGAACGGGGCGGTCGCGAGCCCAGTGGCGGCGGTGCCAGCGGCGATGCCGCCACCTCCTCCAAGAGCGGAAAGAGCAAAACACCCGCCCTCGATAGCTTCGGGCGAGACCTGACCGAATTGGCTCGCCAAGGCAAACTCGACCCGGTCATCGGCCGGGAACGTGAAATCGAACGAGCCACCCAAGTCCTCTGCCGCCGGACCAAGAACAACCCTGTTCTCCTCGGCGAAGCAGGCGTCGGAAAAACCGCCATCATCGAAGGCTTCGCCCAACGCGTCGTCAACGGCGAAGTCCCCGAAATCCTCGCCGATAAACGGATCGTCGTCCTCGACCTGGCCATGATGGTCGCAGGGACCAAGTACCGTGGACAGTTCGAAGAACGGATCAAAGCCGTCATGAACGAAGTCCGACGCGCTCGGAACACCATCCTGTTCATCGACGAACTTCACACCCTCGTCGGGGCCGGAGGTGCCGAAGGGGCTATCGACGCTGCGAACGTGCTCAAGCCTGCTCTGGCACGGGGCGAAATCCAATGCATCGGCGCAACCACCCTCGACGAGTATCGCAAGTACATCGAAAAGGATAACGCCCTCGCTCGACGCTTCCAAGAAATCATCGTCGAACCCACCTCGAAGAACGAAACCATCCAGATCCTCAAGGGGCTCAAGGAACGGTACGAAGAACACCACCGCGTCCAAATCACCGACGATGCTATCGTCGCCGCTGTCGAGATGAGCGAACGGTACATCACCGCACGCTGCTTGCCCGATAAAGCCATCGATGTCATCGACGAAGCTGGAGCACGGGTTCGTCTGCGGACTATGACCAAGCCACCCGATTTGAAGGACATCGACGAAGATGTCGAACGGCTGAACAAGGAAAAAGAAGACGCAGTCGCTAACCAAGACTTCGAAAAAGCCGCTGCGCTCCGCGACCAAGCGGACAAACTCCGCCGCAAGAAAGAACAGATCACCCGCGATTGGCGTGAAAAGAGCCGAGAGGCAGACGGCGTCGTCGATGAAGAAGTCATCGCCGAGGTTGTCTCCAAGATGACCGGTATTCCACTCACCCGCCTCTCCACCGAGGATTCCCTCCGATTGATGAACATGGAGTCGGAACTCCATAAACGTGTCGTAAGCCAGGAACAAGCGGTCGCAGCGGTCGCTAAAGCCGTCCGACGCAGCCGAAGCGGCCTGAAGGATCCCAAGCGTCCCACCGGTTGCTTCGTCTTTGCAGGTCCCACCGGGGTCGGCAAGACATTGCTAGCCAAAGCATTGGCCGAGTCGTTGTTCGGTGACCCTGATGCGCTGATCCATATCGACATGAGCGAGTACATGGAAAAGCACAATGTGAGCCGGTTGATCGGAGCCCCTCCGGGATACGTGGGCTACGAAGAAGGTGGCCAATTGACCGAGAAGATTCGACGTCGGCCTTATGCGGTCGTCTTGCTCGACGAAATCGAAAAGGCACACCCGGACGTATTCAACATGCTTCTCCAAGTCATGGAAGAAGGCCGATTGACGGACAGCTTTGGCCGAAACATCGATTTCCGAAATACGATCTTGATTTTGACCACCAACGCAGGAGCGGAAGCGATCAAGAACGAATCGGCATTCGGATTTCAAAAGCCAAACGATGACGCTTCGTACGAGAGCATGAAGGCTCGCGTGATGGATCAGATCGAGCGGGTCTTCCGACCCGAGTTCTTGAACCGACTCGACGATGTGATCATCTTCCGGCACTTGAACAAGGAAGACTTGAAGAAGGTCATCGACTTCGAGTTGGCCAAGGTACGCGAGCGACTCCGAGAGCGTGGCTTCGAAATCGAACTCACCGAGGAGTCGAAGGAGTTCATCATCAAGCAAGGTTCGAACCTGGACTATGGTGCACGACCACTTCGCCGAGCCATCGAACAGCGGATCGAAGACCCGTTGTCGGAGGAACTCTTGCGAGGTGCGTTTGAAGGAAAGAATACGATCGTAGTCGATGTGTTCAAGGACGCTGAGGGCAAGGCAACCCGATTGGATTTCAAGGGGGAGTCCCGCGAAGGGGGAGCACCGTCGGAACCCGTAGTAGCTGGTGCCGAGTCGTAATCCCCAACAGTCGAGCGAACGTAACCAAGTTGCCACAAGCCCCTCGTCACCGAGGGGTTTGTTTTTTGAATGGGTGGTGGATTCACTAGCCCTTTGATCGATCCCTCTTAATTTGCGCTTCGCAATCGCAGGATTCGGTTATCATGTTCAGAACTTGTCTCGCAATGCGCAGTCCGCTGGAGACACCGTAACACCATACTGCCCCTGAATCACTGAGCCCTCCATGTCGAAACCGTCGGAACATAAATCGCGATCCGCAACATCATCGAGCCATGGGAACGAAGCGGGATCGAACTCTCGCGGCACCAGATTTCTATTGCAAACATGGGGGCCCTGGCTTGCCATCGCGGGGGCGATGGGATTGGCATGCCTCATGCTTTCGATGACCAGTCCGTCGGAATCTACCGTGTCGAAGTCAGAATCTGTAAAGGCAGTGTCGAACACGGACAAGAATGCACTGGGTAAGGCTTCGTCGAATCCTACGGAAGACTCGTCGGCATCGGGCTTCCTACCAACCAAAGCAAATAGCGATCGGCCGAAGGAGTCAGCACCCGTTGGGATGGTTTGGGTTCCGGGTGGTGAGTTCTCGATGGGGAGTGACCATCGAAGCGAATCGCTATGTGGGTTACCCGGGATCACGAACGATGCCGTCCCGATCCATCGCGTCTATGTCGATGGATTTTGGATGGACACAACCGAAGTGACGAATGCGGAGTTCCGCGAATTTGTCGTGGTAACGGGCTACGTTACTGTCGCCGAGATCAAACCGACCGCCGAGGAGTTTCCCACCGCTCCACCAGAGAATTTGATCGCCGGATCAACCGTGTTCCGACCGACGAGTGGACCAGTTGAGTTTGACAACTACTTGCAGTGGTGGAGCTATGTGCCCAGCGCCGATTGGCGTCACCCAACGGGACCGGATAGCTCGATCGAGGGTCGTGATGATTATCCTGTTGTCCAAGTTGCCTACGAGGATGCAGAGGCCTTTGCAAAGTGGGCGAATAAACGTTTACCCACGGAAGCGGAGTGGGAGTTCGCTGCTCGCGGTGGCAAGTCCGGACAGCTTTATGCGTGGGGAAATGAGATCAAGAAGGACGGAGCGTACCAGGCAAACATCTATCAAGGTCGATTTCCCGTGTCGGGTGGCGATACCGCTCTCGACGGTTTTGCGGGGATTGCTCCCGTGAGACAGTACAACCCAAATCCCTATGGCCTGTATGACATGGGTGGTAATGTGTGGGAATGGGTTAGTGATTGGTATCGGCACGATTACTATGCGAGGCTTCATTCGACAGGAAGGGTTACGAGAAACCCCAAAGGCCCTGAGGATCCCCTGGATCCGATGGAGCCAGACCAAAAAAAACGCGTCCATCGTGGCGGCTCGTTCCTCTGCAGCGATCTCTACTGCACACGGTATATGGTGGGAACCCGCGGCAAAGGAGAAGTGCGTACTGCAAGTAATCATTGTGGATTTCGCTGCGTAAAAGATCGGTCTGCCACCGGCACCAACTAATTCTAACAACCTCAGTTCTTCGCCCCAGGTTGTGTGCCGAGCCAGCATCGATTCAGTTACACGACCTAAAACGCCCGGTGCGAACTCATGATTGGGTTGAGTCTAACCTTGAAGCGATTATCATGAACACCGCATTCAAAGGCTTTAGTCACCGTGTTCCACCTTGAATCTCGAAAGCTCCGTTGATGAAACGTACGATCGCATCCATGGCTTTGATTGGCTTGCTCTTTGCGAGCCTCAACACCATTTCCTTTCCGACTTGGGTAAATGGTCAAGACGCAGCGTCCACGGCGCCATCAGAAAAGTCTGCTGCTGAGAAAGTTGTTGATAATCGCCCTGAAATCAAGAGTAGTATCACCGAACACACGATCTCGATCGCTGGGCAGCAAATCTCGTATCGAGCAGAAGCAGGCAAAATGCCACTGAAGGACGATGCAGGAAAACTGAAGGCTGAGGTCTTCTTTGTCGCTTACACAAGAACCGGTGTGCCCGCAAAAAACCGCCCTGTGACTTTTTGCTTTAACGGAGGGCCTGGAAGCAGCAGCGTTTGGCTCCATCTGGGGATGCTGGGCCCAAAGCGGATTCGCTTTCCTGACGATGCCAAGCCGTTGACTCCTCCGTACGCGCTGGAAGAAAATCCTTGGAGCCTGCTTGATGTCACCGATCTGGTGTTCATCGACCCTGTGAGCACAGGCTATTCCCGGCCCGCCGAAGGTGAGGGCAAAGAGCAGTTCCATGGATTTGAAGAAGACGTCCGGAGCGTTGGTCAATGTATCTATGACTGGACCAGCCGCAACCAACGTTGGGCCAGTGCCAAGCTACTCTTGGGAGAAAGCTACGGCGGAATTCGCGCCGCTGGACTCGCTGGGCATTTGCAGGACCGTTACTTCATGGAGTTGAACGGAATTGTAGTGGTTTCGGGTGCGATCAATTTTCAAACCTTGAGGTTTGGACCCGGCAACGATCTTCCCAACATTGCATTCCTACCCACATACACCGCAACCGCTTGGTACCACAAAGCCCTTGCGCCGCAGTTTTTAGCGATGCCAGTTGCCGATGTCGTTAAACGCGCTGAATTATTTGCGAAGGGACCGTACGCGTCAGCACTGTTCCAAGGCACCTCACTCCCCACCGAAACAGTCCATCAAATTGCCGAGGAATTGGCATCGCTGACTGGGTTGTCCAAAGAATTTGTGACCAAGTCCAATCTACGCATCGATATGGACCGATTCGCCAAAGAACTACTGCGATCTCGAAGTCGGACCGTGGGTCGTTACGATAGCCGCTATCAAGGCATCGATCGCGACGATGCGGGGGATGGATATGAATACGATGCCAGCGGCGCTGCGATTTTCGGTCCTTTCACTGCCACCTTCAATGATTACGTGAGAGGCGAGTTGAAGTACCAGGAAGACCGGGTTTATGAAATCCTTACCGGTAATGTGCAGCCATGGAGCTACAAACGGTTCGAAGGTCGATTCGTAGACGCTACCGAGACACTTCGAAAAGCAATGACGCAAAACCAATCACTCAAGGTCTTTCTCGCGTGCGGGTATTATGATCTTGCAACACCTCACTTCGCGATGATGTACACCGCGAATCATTTGCAACTCGATGAAAGCTTGCGTGGAAACGTGAATTTCGGGTTCTACGAGGGGGGGCATATGATGTACGTACACCAACCGTCTCTAGAACGCCTGCGCAGTGATCTGTTGAAGTTCTACGAGACTGCCGTACCCAAGAAATAGTGCCTATCAAAAGAGACCGCGAGTAAGGTCAACGCGGAATCGACTGTACTGTGAAGCATGGCGATAGCCGGCGGTGTAGTGATCGCCACGAATACCATGCTCGTTGTCGCAGGTTCCAATGTCCCTAAAGGCACCGACGGCGAGCGCCAAAGTCGCTCACAAACACGAACCAGCTTTAGCGCATCGTCGGCTGTCGTGAGCAGCAAGGCGATAGCCGGTGGTGTATTGATCGCTACAAACACCATGCTCGTCGTCGTAGGTTCCAACGTCCCTAAAGGCACCGACGGCTAGCGCCAAAGTCGCTCACAAACACTTGGGAGCGGCCGTACATGGTTGGATCTCTTGTTCGGAATTTGCATTCGGCTGTAATTCCGACCGATCAGGACAGGTTCGTCACATCAAATCCCTTGCGATACGTTCGTCGCAACAACGAGTTGGCTTGTTGATGGTTGGGAATGCTGAGCGAGTTCGGGTTCCACAACAACTCTTCACCTGGGAATCGGTTCGCTAGGGTGCCGAGCAAAACGGCTTCGGTTAGCGGTCCTGCGTAACCAAAATGCGCTGTTGTTGGCGCGCCACCGAGACATGCATCGACGAACAAGTGATAATGATTGCCGTCCGGTGCAGCTTCGACCTTCGTTTCTGCAAACTGCTTCAAGGGCAACAGTACAGGCATCGCGACATGAGGCAGCAATATCGCCCCCTTCTCTCCCAAGAACATGGAGCCTTGATCGGGCAGCCCGATTGGCTTCCCTTCCGGGCCGCCTTCCAAAGGCCAAGCAGAAGTGTCTGGCATTTTGCCGCCGTCGCTCCAGGTCAGCAAGAAATCGGAAGTCGTGAACTCGGACGCGGGAAAAGTATACCGAGTATGGTTCTGCATTCCAAAGGAGTACTTGGGTGCTGCGGAA
>VGZN01000292.1 GCA_016872635.1 Planctomycetota bacterium
GAATGTGAGGAGGTCCAGGGAGTCCGATCGGAGTACCGCTGTAGGTCATCCCGTATTGCGGAGCTGTGACACCTGCAACCATATTGGGTGGAACGTGCATCGGATCGATGGGACGTCCATCTGGACCACACATGCCGCCAGCATCGTAAGGCATCATGCCTCCCGGTCCCATGCCACCTGCTCCACCGTTCGCATAAGCCGCACCGGTAAGCTCGATGTCTTTGTTACCGAGACGTACGATCGCAAGGATCGATCCGCGACGATCAGCCTCGATGATCGGATCCAAACCTGGTTCCAATCGGGTGCTGACAAGTGTGTCGATGCCGGAGATGACTTCACCTTGGAACTCAGGGTCTGGCAAGTAAATCACTTTGGTGACGAAGTTACCAGACAATGCTTGATCCAAATCCTCTTCAGTGAACTGAATCGAGATCGCATTGTGAGCAAGATATGCAGCCGTTCGAGGATTCGCCAATCCAACTTCGACAGTCGGATAAAGCTCAACTCCTTCGCGGCCTTGAATGTCTGTAAGCTTCAGTCGGTAGATACCGCCTTGGGCGAACTCCAATCGACCTGGAACAATCAAGCAATCGCTAGTGAAGGATCCGTCTCCGACAACGTCGTAAGCGATCTTCATCGACTGTGGCTGATTGAACAGAATCTGCGTCGTCGGGGCTGGCGCCCCGTAGTTTGGTACTGGAATGGTTTCTGGGCACAGAACACCTGGTCCTGGGCCACCAACCATGGGGCCTGGCTCTGCCAACCGAGCGGCAGGAGGCATATTGTGTCGGATAGCGGGCTCGCCCCCTAAGCTTGGTGCAGCCAAACCCAATGCGACCATCACGCCTAAAAATCTTACCTTTTTCATGCGATTCCCCTTGGAATGTATTGGGTCCAGCCAGCTTCGCTGCTTGGCAACTGCGACCGACTCTTTCCACCTGGACTTGATCTGCCCTGGGATCCTACAATGCCGCGCGATCTTCGCTCGGTTGCAAATCCGACAGGAACCTCAAAAGCGGAATTTGAGGCGCGTCCTGAACCTATGTTCGGCACCTTGCTTTTGGATTCTTTGATAAAACCGGTATAAGTTGCCCATGGAGAGTAGGAATTCGATAGCCAGCAAAACTCGCATGAGGCCGCGTGTGTACGCAACACTCTTGTTCCTTGCGATTGCTTGCATTGGACTATGGTCCTTTTCCCCAAGCCTCAAGGTCTTCGCTCAATCGATGACGGCTCCCTCGGGATCCGGCACCACCGCTAATTACGCTGGCAAATCGTCTAATGGCCAATCATCTGTTGGCAATACGACCGCAAATCGCCCACCGGCGCCAGCGAACAGCAACGAGAGATCCTCCGATGTCACCGTCGTCACCACAGACCCGAATCAGCTCGTCCTCGCAGCTGTCCGGCAAGCGGTATGGGGGCCATCGGTCTCGTGCAAGATCCAGCAAACGAGCAAAGCGTACGGTCAGCAAGCAGTCCTGATTGGCGACTTCAAATCGGAGGGAGTTGGCCCGGAACGATTTCGTCGATTTCGCTACAGCGTACGTATTGCCGTCGGAGAAACCGGACTGGACTTTCTTCAAGTCTCCGATGGTCGGATGATGTGGACACAAGTCGGGAATGAGTCACCGTTGCGACGGGTAATACTCGACCAGATCTTTCAAAGCGTACCGAATGCGGCTCAATTCGCTGATAGCCGCCCCGACGTAAATTTGATCATGGCGATCGGCGGACAAGCCGAACTGCTTCGGGCTCTTTACCATCGCTACAACTGGTACAAAGCCGCAGGAGGAAAGCTCGGGGGGAACGATGTTTGGCAACTGGTGGGTCGACTAAGGACCGAGCCTGCAAAGTTCGTTTGCAATACACCTCTCGACGAGCAGAATAGCATTCTGAATGATCCTGCGTCGAAGATACCTACGGAAGCTCGGTTGACCTTGAGTCGGTCTGCGAAACTCCCTTACTTCCCTTATATCATTGAATACTTCGATAAGGCTAGGAATCGCGATGGGGAACCGAGTGGCTTTGAACTCGTGACTCGCATCGAATACTCTGAACCGACGACGAACATCAGCTTCACGCCACAAGACTTCACCTACAGAGTGAGCGATAACACCGACGAAATCAAAGATGAGACTCAGTTGTATGTACCGAGATCGCCGCTGCCAGGCTTAGGTCTTTTTCCTACCAATTAATCAAGGTTGCACTGCCAAGCTAACTTGTACCGCCAAGCTAACTTGCACTGCCAAGCGATCTACTCACCAGGGATTCGAACTGGGAAGATTGGGTTATCTGCCATCTCGGAACGAAGAATCTTCACACCTTCGGCCACAGTCTCGGGAAGCCGCTCTGCCAAGTTCACTTGTTCGCCTCGATCGGTCTCCAGGTCATAGAGCTCCCATCCGGATGGGTTCTTTCCGGCCAATCCCCGACGCAACAATTTATACTTGCCAAATCGCACCGCAACCTGACCGCCATATTCGGGGAATATCCAAACCATCGGGGGCCGATTTTCGATGGGGGACGATCCGATGAGTTCTGGCAAAATACTGATGCCATCTAAGCCTTCAGGGGGCTTTTGTTCGATCAGTTCCGCGAGGGTGGGAAACCAGTCTGCAAAGTAGCTTGGTAAGTGAGAGACTTTTCCTGCGGGAATTTTTTCGGGCAACCGAGCAATCATCGGAACTCGAATACCACCCTCGTAGACACTTCCTTTGTATCCTCTTAGGTCAGCGGTACTTTCAAAGAAAACAGGATCCGCTCCTCCTACGTGGAAACGAGGTTCTTTGGATCCTCCGTGGGTTGCTCCATTGTCGCTGGTGAAAATCACCAATGTCTTATCGTCAATCCGGTGGTGTTTGAGCAAATCGAGAATGCGTCCTACCGACGTATCGAGTTCATGGATCATGGCGGCATATGCAGCCCTCGGCCGAGGATGGGGCAAGTATCCATTTCCTCCTCGGTACGGCTCTTCGTCCCAAGACTTAGGAAACGCGTCGAGTTCAGAGACGGGTGGATGCATCGCGACGTGAGGTTGGATAAACGGCAAATACAAAAAGAATTTGTCCTTGGCGTTCGCGTTCAAAAACGATTCGGCCTCGGAGAGAATCCGATAGGGAGCATAGGACTCACCAGCCCAATGCTCGGCGACAACTTCACCCTCCACAGGTTTCGCATGCCCGGGAATAGGCTTGGTATTGATTTCGGCCGGCTCTCGATTGCGCCAAAGGAATCGGGGATAATAACTATGCGCAATCGCTTGGCAGTTGTATCCGAAGAAATGCTCGAACCCTTGTTCCGTTGGATCTCCTGTACTGCCAACGGGCCCGAGCCCCCACTTTCCGAAAGCTCCTGTTTTGTAACCCGCTCGCTGAAACATTTCCGCCAATGTAAACGCTTGGGCAGAGATTGGATGTTGACCTTCGGTGAACTCCGGGAAATTCACTTTGGCTTGTAGATTGCCACGAATCTCAGCATGCCCAAGGTGCTTGCCCGTCATCAATACGCACCTCGATGGGGCGCACACAGGAGCCCCGCTGTAATGTTCTGTAAATCGGATCCCTTCGCTTGCTAAACGGTCTAAATTGGGGGTTGGAATTTTCTTTTGACCATAGGCACCTATTTCGGCCCATCCAAGGTCGTCCGCCAAGATGAAGACGACATTGTAGGTTGTTGCTGTTGCACTCGCATCAACGCGCGGCTGCGATGCCACGAGAGGTGAAGCGAGGAGCGAACTTACCGCTATCGTAAAGACCACAGGCAATGCAGCGGCTATCCTCTTCGCCCCATCCAATGCAGCTCGTCGACGCCGTAGCTTGACCGAGAATGGAAGCCAGAACATCCACAACCCACTAATCCACATAATCAAGACGATCAATGCGCTCGGCAAAAAAACACCGAGCTTCGACCAATTGCCCGCGAAGAAAGAACCGTCATGCAACGACTCGATCCAGTCCGAACGGCGGATCGCCTGTTGCAATACATTGCCATTCTCCAGATCTATCTGCACTTCCCATCCGGAATCGAGGATCGCTTTGGCAATGCCCTTGGAGGGCCGAATATCCAACCGCGCGACATCCTTCCAATCCTCGATCTCCAATTCAGGTCGGCTTTTCAATGCGTTGAGGATCTCCGGTAGTCCTACCCAGTTCAGGCTTTTCCCCCCTCGCAACTCCGCTGGCTGCACCCACGGCAACTGCTTTTTGAGTTGAAGCAAAACCCCAGTGACTAGAACGAGCGCGAAAGGGACTGCGATCAAAGCGGTAGCCCAGTAATGAATGCGGCGACTTAATAGGTTGATGTTCATTCCAAACAGTCTAACCACACCACCGATCACGGACTACCGTCGGTCCGGTTTTCTAACGCCCTACCTCTCTCGCCGAGTCGATCTAGGATCGCAGTAAATCCTGTCTGTGAAGCTCCAAACTGCCGCAGTCGGTCTAGTGTTCGCAATGCCTCCGCAGTGGCTTGCCTCGCTTTTTCAGGTCGTTTCATCGACAAGTAAACCTCAGAAATCTGGAAAAGTGTTTGAACGAGCGAAACCGAGTAAATGGGAACTCCCGGATAACGGTCCACTAACGAGCGTTGCAGGACGATCGCTTCCTGCAATCGCCCGATCGCTTTTTCATTTCGCTCGGTTTGTGGCCAACCAAATCTAGCCAATCGCGAAAGAAGTGATGCTTTTAGGGCTTGGTACTCAGGGATAGATGGATGCTCTACAAGAATTTCGTTGCAGATATCCAACCCTCGAACGCAACGCTCTTCATCGATCGGTCTGAAGGCAACGAGGGTTCCCAACGTGTCTGCCAATTCGTACTTGTATGGCGTGGATTCAGGGGACTGCTCTAACAACGCCTCCAGCAAGGACACAGCCTTTTGAAACGAGAGGTCGGCGACTGCGATGTCATTCAGTCCTACTGCGATATGAATTCGATTCTTGTAGACCCGAGATAACATAGCCTTGAAAGCGTGATTCTCAGGACGCTCCTGGATCAACCCCTCCAGTATGCCAATAGCCTCTTCGTTCAACTCCTTTTCACGATTCAGCCTCAGTAAAAGCACCGGTGGAATCGGTTCGCCAGCCCCCCCGCCTTGAGCACCGCGGTTGACTCCATTTCCAGGAAGTACGCGCCGTCGACGTGTTTCGGTAAGTCGCGAACCGCTGCTTCCCATGCTGTTGAGCAATTTGGCGATTGCGAATCTACCTTCCAACGACTCACGCACCTCTGGGAACCGGTCGATGAACTTCCTTGTCTCTTGATAAAAATTGAGTGCCCTGGGGAATTGACCGCGTTTCATAAGGACCGAAATCAACTCTTGCCTGGCTGCGATTTCTTCGAGCAAGACCTCGGACTTAGCGGTTTCACCTTTAGCGGGGTATCCCCGTCGCAGTTCAGCAAATTCTTTCAGCGACTTTTCAAGCGTTTGCGTGGCATCTTCTAGTTTTCCTATCCGATGCTGAATCTCCCCAACGCGCCGGCGTGAAATCGCTGACTCGATGCGGAGATCCGTCGCATTCTCTTCAGCAAACCGACCGAAAAAATCCTGTAGCAACAGAAGCAGTTCAACGTCGGCTTGTGTGAGTGTGGCATCTCCAAAATCCCCAACATCCTCATCTTCGATCCCAGAAGTCCCACTGATCAAGCTCCCACGTGATGCGATGTTGGTTGTGATCCGATCAAAGGCCTCCAATGCCAATTCCAAATTGCTTTCAGCCCGCTCTTGTTCCGTACTAACACGCGCAAGCGCCTTTTGCAGCTGGACTAAATTCATCTCAGCCCGCGTTTTTTCAGCCTCGATACGCTCTAGGGAACTTTGTTGCTGTCGATTCCAAACGCCCAGCACCCCTGCCAGGCAAATCAGCAACCCAAAGGTTGCTAACGTCAACGCTGCTATTGCGGGATTGCGTCGTCCCCATCGGACCATCAATTCCAACGGGTTCGCGCGACGTGCCGTAATCGGCCGGTCCTCCATGAACCTCAGCAGATCACCTTCAAAGTCGCGTGCCCGTTGGTAACGCGCATCGGGATCATACGCGCAGGCTTTCAAAACAATTGTTTGCAAGTCCCGTGGAATGCGTTTCGACAACGCTCTCGGGAATAAGATCACCGAATGCCGTTCCGGATCCAAGAGTCGAGCACGCGGGGATTCAATCGCTCCTTGCAAGGTCAACAACTCATAAAGAGTTAATCCCAAACTGTAGACATCCATCCTAGAATCCCCCCCACCTCGCAGTTGCTCCGGAGCCATGTATCGCAACGTTCCAAGCACCTCCCCGGTTTCGGTAGCACCCTCGGTGTCACTTCTTTTAGCAAGTCCAAAATCAGTGATCCATACAGTCCCCTCATGATCGAGCAGTAGATTTGCGGGCTTGATATCGCGATGCAGTACACCACAATGATGCGCGTAGTCCAATGCATTCGCCACGTTCGCAACAAGCCTAGCGATATTGCGATAGTAATGCGTGGGTAGCAACTCCGCCGCACGCAATTTATCGCTGAGTGACTCATGCTCATCGGCCGTCTGAATCGCAACCTCGATTGGAGCCGTCATATCACTCAATTCAACGCTGGCTGTCTTACCGCCTCGATCAACCATGGTCACCGAGTCATCATCATTGCGAACCGGGGACAAATCCAACCTTCGGGTGTTCGATGTTGTCTCCTGCATCAGGTACCCAGCGGCATCCTGAGGTCGAAATCGAACCCGACTCTGTTTCCACTGCCCAATACCGTG
>VGZN01000293.1 GCA_016872635.1 Planctomycetota bacterium
CCCTCCCCTCCCCTACCTAAGTACCTCATCGGACGTTGTATGTGGATCCGATTCCATCTGTTGTGGTTGGCTATCGCCGAGACTCTATCGCCAAATTCGTCCGGTCGCGGAGCTAGCAAAACGCTGCTCGCTCGCAATCACTGTTGTTTGGCTTGGATGGCAGCAGGAATATTGGCTGTCTTACTTTCTCCCTACGCGATTGCTCAGCCGGCGTTAACGGGTTCGTCGTCGTGGGCTGCTGCCCCAGGAAAGACGACTCGATTGGAGTTGGTTGGCCAAAACTTTAAAGCGCCATTACGGGTGGGATTGACGCAACCCGCTGACATTCAAATCGTGGCCGTAGAGCCGACGAAGGCTTCGATCGACGTTTCAGTCCGAGAGGGGACTCCACTGGGGCCAATGGGACTTTGGGTTGGAACCGATGATGGGGTCTCGGATGCACTGCAGTTGATGGTGGATAATTTGCCGAGCGTCCTCGATAACGGTGCCAATCACACACGACCCCAATCGCAGAGTCTGACAGTTCCATGTGCGGTCGATGGTAAATCTGAAGCATCACAGAGCGATTTTTACAAGGTTCACTTAGCGGCGGGTAGCGGCCTCTCGGTCGATGTGGTTGCAGAACGGATCGGATCGACCATGGACTCGGTAGTGCGAGTTTATGATGCCTCCGGGAGATTGGTAGCGCAATCGGATGATAACGAAGTAGGCCCCGATGCCAGGGTTCGATTTGTTGCTGCCAACGAAGGGGATTTCGTCATCGAGTTGGTCGATAGTCGCTTCGCTGGGGATGGGCGTTATCGAATACGTATCGGGGATTTTCCACTCGGGAACATTCCTTACCCGCTAGCCGTGCGGCCAGGTTTCGCAACTGCATTGACGTTTCTCCAGAGCGATACGCCGTCAAGTGTCCCTGCGAACAATATGCAACAACTGCCAAACGCGTTTACGGTACCTGCGGGTACGACATCGGATCGCGTGAATTTCGGTCCATCCCTTCCAGGTACGACTGGGGGGGTATGGGCTGAGGTATTGGTGCGAGATTTTGCTTTGCACTCCGAACCTCTGGAAGCAACTCCCGAGCCAGTAGCTTTGACTCCGCTAACGCTCCCCGTTGGAATCAGCGGACGCCTTCTCAACGCGGGTGAAAAGGATCTTTTTCCAATCGCTGGCACCCAAGGCCAAACAGTGCGTATCTCGGCGCGAACACGGAGCTTGGGAACCCCCACTCTGCTCCGGATGCAATTGATCAACGCTGCTGGTCAAACGATCGCTGAGACTGCAGTCAACGAATCGGATGAATGGAGTATGGATGTCACCTTTCCAGAGACAGATGTGTATCAATTAAAGGTCTTTGATTTGCTAGATCGAAGTGGACCTGCGTATGCCTACTGGGTGGAATTGATCCCTGCAGGTCGCATTTCTGTTGCGGTAAAGCCCGATGCGAACACACGTGAGAGTCGGGCATTGGAAGCCACTGCGGGCGCGACTTTTGTTGATCTCTTGATTCAACGGTTCGGGTATGACGGAGCGGTCCAATTGGAATTGGTTGCTGCTCCTTCTGGGATACGTATTTTGAATCCGACGATTCCAGCCAAGGGGACCGAGCATCGCGTTTATTTCGCAACTGACGCCCAGTGGAATGCGACGACGATTCAATCGCTGCAGTGGGTTGCAAAGCCGATCGATATCCCCGCGCCAGCGGTCGCTGTGAACAACCTTGCACTCAGGCGTGCAAAGATGCCGAGTCAACCGTATCCCCCCTCCTGGCTTGAGGGTGCCTTGACGCTTTCCGGGATGCCAACGAAGTCTGCATTCTTCTCATTAGAGCACCCCACATCGATACCTCTCGCAACACCATTGCAGCAACATACAGTCACGGTGGCTATCAAGCGATTGGTACCGGAGTTTAAGGAGCCTGTTTCCGTTTTGTCGACGGCGGCCCCCGAGGGTTGGACGGTGCAACCATCGCTCGACAAAGACACTCTCAAATTTACGTTGTCGCGTATCCCCAATGCGCCTGCCTCATCGGCTTCAACTGCCATCGGAGTTTCTTTATATGGGCAGATGACTTCGGGACGCATTGAAACTTTCTCGATCCCAGTCGCGTGGTACGAGCCGCTTCAATTGACCGTTGATCAGCCAGGCAATGGACTTGCAGGTTCACTCGTGCCTCTCCATGTTCGGCTGCAAAGGTCGGGCGAGAATCCGCAGCCCGTGGTATTGAGTCTCTCGGAGTTGCCGGCGGGAATAACGGTAGCCGGACCGGTGACCGTGGCTGCAGATCAAACGACTGCGACCATCGGCTTGCAATTGGCACCGGACTTCGTCGCTGCGTCCCCAGTCTCGCTCCAAGTCCATGGTACGAGCAAGATCGCGGATATCGAATACAAGGTGTTGAGCAATTCCGTACGATTCGTTGCTGAGGTTGCGCCGAATCGCATTGACGTGTATCCACAAAAAATCTCGCTCAATCGTTCTCGAGATCGAGCAAAGGCAGTGTTGACGGGATGGGATGCTGCGGATCATCCTCAAGATTGGACGGAAAAGACGAAATGGACATCCTCCGATCCCGCTGTGTTCCAGTGGCAAAACGGTGCGGTGGTGCCAACCGGAAACGGGAATGCAGAGTTAGTTGCTGAGCTTGGCGGTGCGAAAGCAGTGATTCCAGTCAGCGTGGAGAATTTCGATCAACCATCCCGTGTTGAGTTCGAGAATGAAGTGTTGGTCGCGTTGTCCAAGCAAGGCTGCAATTCGGGCGCGTGCCACGGTTCCCCTAGCGGCAAAGGGAATTTCCGGTTATCGCTTCGTGCATTTGATCGCCAACTCGATACATTGACCCTAGTTCGCGAAGAGGCGGAGCGACGATTGAATACGATCTCGCCCGATGAAAGCTTGTTATTGCTCAAGCCGCTCATGAAAGTACCTCACGGGGGCGGTGTTCAGATCCACAAGTCGGACGCGGCCTATGGGCTACTTCGGGATTGGATTGCCCAAGGAGCCCCGCTCGATCCTCCGGATCAGAGTCGCTGCGTGAAGCTGGAGGTTTTCCCAAATTCGCAGCGTGTGGTGATGCGAGATCGGGGCGAGCAGCAGTTGGTGGTTATCGCCCACTTTGGGAACGGAAAGACCCGCGATGTGACGTCGCTTACCGTCTTTGAAAGCTCCAACACCAGCGTGGCTACGGTATCGGTATTGGGGCGTGTTACGCCGATCGCGCGGGGGGAGTCGGTAATCATGGCAAGGTACTTGGAACATATCGAGTCGGTACCCTTCATGTTTGTCGATCAAATTCCAGGGTTCGAGTGGAGGTCACTGCCGGAAGCGAATTTCGTAGATACCTTGGTGGACGCAAAACTGCGGCAATTGCAGTATGTTCCTGCCGCGGTGTGCACTGATGAAGTCGTCTTGAGACGCGTGTACCTTGACCTGTTAGGAATCCTGCCGAGTGTTGATGAAACAGCTGCGTTCCTGTCAGATACGAGCGGTGACAAACGCAATCGTTTGATCGATCAACTTCTCGATCGGCCTGAACATGCCAAATTCTGGGCGATGAAGTGGGGGGATCTGCTTCGATTGACCGGTAAGAGTGTTGGTAATGACGGCGTTTACAAATACCATCGTTGGGTCGAGCAATCGATTCGCGAGAATATGCCGTATAACGAGTTTGCCAAGCAACTTCTCTCGGCGAGTGGCAGTACCTATTCCAATCCACCTGCGAATTTCTATCGTACAGCTGGGGATATGAACGATTGCGTCGAGACGATCTCCCAAGTGTTCCTCGGTGCGAGGTTGCAGTGTGCGAAGTGCCACAATCATCCGTTTGAACGGTGGACTCAAGACAACTACTACGGATTGGGCGCCTTTTTCCAACGCGTTCAGCGCAAGAAAACGCAGCGGCCTAACGAGATGTTCGTTTGGTCGAGCGGAAATGGCGAGGTTGTACAACCCCGCACAGGGCAGACGATGAAACCATGGGTACCTGTCTCCGGTGAACTGGCACTCGACCCGACGGCCGATCGACGACTTGCATTTGTGGATTGGTTGGTTCGGGCGGATAATCCGTACTTGGCAAGGGTCGAAGCCAATCGGATTTGGAGTCAATTGTTCGCGCGAGGAATCGTCGATCCGATCGATGATTTTCGTGATTCCAATCCACCCACCAACCGGCCACTTCTCGATGCACTCACGAAGTCCTTTGTCGACTCGGGATTCGATCGCAAGGCGTTGATCCGAACGATTCTTCAAAGCAGAACCTACCAATCTACCTTTGAAACCAATCCATTCAATGAAAAGGACACGCTCTATTTTTCCCACCAACAGCCGAGATTGCTCGGGGCTGAGCAGTTGCTCGATGCCATCAATCAATTGACTCAAGTCGAACAGAATTTCGGGACGTTACCGCCGGGGACTAAGGCAACACAAATCCCGGCTCCGGATATCGCCAAAGTGGACTTTTTAAAGGTTTTCGGCCAACCAGAGCGATCGACAGTTTGCGCATGCGAACGGTCTGAGGACTCGAACTTGAGCATGGCGATCGAGCTGTTTAATGGCTCGACCATCTACGAGAAGCTTAGAAATCCCAACAACCGATTCCGAAAAGGGATTGCGGCGGGTAAGGCAGTCGAGGATGTTGTTCGCGAAATGTATCTCGCAGGCCTGTGCCGTAATCCGACACCCGAAGAATTGACTGAGGCGGTCAAGCATTGTCAATCCAAACCGGATCCGGTCGCGGGGCTGGAAGATCTCTGTTGGGTTTTGATCAACACGGATGAATTTTTGTTCCAGCACTGAGTAGCTACATAGCGTCTGCGAGAGTTTGCACCGTGAATCTTCGAATCCGATTTAACCATTCGACCATTTCTAAAGCGTTCCACCAAGCTTTTCTAATTGCTGTGATAAGTGTTTGGGGTGTGGATGGCGACACCGTTATGGCTCAAGCACCCGTTTCGTTTAGGGAACAGATTGCGCCGATCCTTCAGGAGCATTGCGTCGCGTGTCATGGTGCGAAACGCACTGAAGGTGGTTATCGACTGGATGCTGCTGAGCAGATGCTTAAAGTTGGTGACGGAGGGAATAGTCCCGTCGTTCCCATGAAGAGTGCTGACAGCGAAATTGTGCAGCGGATCCGTTCCCACGATCCGGATATCCAAATGCCAGCTGATAGTGAGCCTCTCGCAACGGAACAGATCGAATTGATCGCGAAATGGATGGACGAAGGTGCGAAACTCGATGGAGTCACGATGAGTGATCCGCTCTGGCTGGTGATCCCTCCTGCAGCAACCGCAAAGTCCCCCGAGCATTATCCGAACTCGCTGCCGATCACTGCCTTGGCTTTCTCGCCTGACGGAAACCAACTGCTCTCCTCAGGGTATCACGAAGCCCTTGTTTGGAATCCTGTAGATAGCCAATTGATTGGACGATTACCGAATCAGGTGCAACGTGCTTACGCCATGTTGGGTTTGAACGCAGGGAATGTATTGATCGTTGGAGGTGGAACACCGGGTGTTAAAGGTGAACTGCGAGTCATCGATCGACACTCCGGTGCGACGCAGCATGTTATTGCAAGGGCCAATGACGTTGTGCTCGATTGTGCATTGCGACCAGGAAAGAATGAGTTGGCGGTAGCCCTGGCTGATAACACCATTCGGATCATCGATCTTGACAAGACGGAGCAACGCAAGACGATTGCAAGCCATGCCGATTGGGTGACGCAACTAGCCTACAGTGACGATGGGAAAAGGTTAGGTTCTTCGAGTCGAGACAAATCGGCCAAAGTTATCGATGCTGAATCTGGCGATTTGTTGGTCAGTTATCCAGGCCATGCAGCAGCCGTTCGGGGAATTGCCTCGATCGGAGATGGGACGCAATGGATGAGTGTTGGATCCGACAATAAGTGGCATCGATGGGAACTCGAAGGTGCGAAAAAAATTGCGGAGGTTCCTTTGGGAGGCGAACCTGCGAAATTGCTTAAAATCGATCAATCCGTCATTGTTCCGTGTGCGGATAAACATTGGGTGAAGATTGAATTGAGCAACAATTCCGTTTCCCTAAAAATCCCCGGTCACGAAGACTGGGTTGTATCGGTGGCGTACAGCCCAACAACGAACAGGTTAGCGACTGGAGGGATGGATGGATCCATCCGCGTTTGGAACGCCGCCGATGGGGCATTGTTGAACAAATGGCTGGCGAAGCCGTAGCCGCGATTCTGTCATTTTTGATAAGTTTTGTTAGGTTTTGTGAGCGACTTTGGCGCTAGCCGTCGTTGTCTTTAGGGGTAGTGGAACCCGCGATAACGATCATGGTATTCGCAGCGATCGCCAGATCACCAGGCTAGCGCCTTGGTGCTCACAGCAGGCGACGCTGCGCTACCGCTGGATGGATTGGTGAGCGACTTTGGCGCTAGCCGTCGTTGTCTTTAGGGGTAGTGGAACCCGCGATAACGATCATGATATTCGCAGCGATCGCCAAATCACCAGGCTAGCGCCTTGGTGCTCACAGCAGGCGACGCTGCGCTACCGCTGGATGGATTGGTGAGCGACTTTGGCGCTAGCCGTCGTTGTCTTTAGGGGTAGTGGAACCCGCGATAACGATCATGGTATTCGCAGCGATCGCCAAATCACCAGGCTAGCGCCTTGGTGCTCACAGCAGGCGACGCTGCGCTACCGCTGGATGGATTGGTGAGCGACTTTGGCGCTAGCCGTCGTTGTCTTTAGGGGTAGTGGA
>VGZN01000294.1 GCA_016872635.1 Planctomycetota bacterium
CCCGTGCGGTCTTAAGCATGATCGCAGAGGATATCCGCACGACCGTACGCTACCAACCATTCGATACCAGTGGACTTCAGCAGATGCTCAGCGGATCAGCTGCAAGCATTATGGGCATTCCAAGTGGGATGATGGGTGGAAGCGCAGGTGGAGGTGGTGGCGGAAGCACTAGCGTCGGTGGTGGAGGCTCTTCAGGGGGCACAGGAACTCCCGCGACTGGAAGCCAAAACACCGGCGGTTCTATTCCATCAGCGGGGGGATCCGGATCGTTGCCGACCGGCAACGCGGGTAGTGCAGGCATGTCTGCTAGCGGAAGTTCGCCAACTCCAGGAGGGGGAACTTCGATCAATTTCCCCAGTAACTCGGGAGCAGGATCTTCAGGGGGTTCGACCGCAGGAACATCCCCCGGGTCCACGACCTCCGATCAGTCTAGTGTTCCTCCGGGAGTTTACGGTTCAGCAGCATCCATCGAAATCGATGTGAGCCGAATGCCTCGTCCCGATGAGTATGCCATGCGTCCAGGTGATTTATCAATCGGCACGTTGGGTGACATGCCGAGCGATATTAAAACGGTCAGCTATTACGTGCAATCACCTCGCAACGATGGGATCCTCGATCCGCTATCACGATTGACCTCCGAAATATCGACATCAACATCAGGTGCGAGCGTATCGACCAACGGCGGACTGGTTCGACGCTCGCTAGATCGAGCAGTTACACAATACGCATATCAAATCGGGAATACGACTCAATTGCTCCGAACAGGCGAACTGATAGCTCCCGAAGTTCTAGGAATCGAGTTCTCGTACTTTAGTTCAGCCAACGGGTGGCAAACCCAATGGGATTCGAGCACGCTCGGCCTTCCGAATGTTGTCAAAGTTACGATCGCTATGCAAAGCGAGGCGATGGCCAGAAGCAATCCCATAACCCCGGGGCTCAGTTTGTCGTCGATCACTTCTGCGATGGCTCAGGAATACGGTATCCAATTCTATTCAACCAATGTAATTATCCCAGGAGCAGGCTTGCTCTCGGCACCTCCTTCCCAATCAGGGACTGAATCCTCATCCAATGGAATGAGTTCGTTAGGACTATGAAATATCGCAATGCGGTCAGACAACGAAAGAACCTGAAAATCCTAGCTCGTCGCAATCGAGCGAGTAGGCAACGTCGAGCATTTCTGCTTCTGGCGGTTCTGCTCGTTGTGTCTGCGGTAACCCTAGCCTCGCTCGCGTTCATGCAGTCGATGCTGCTGGGGCACCAAGAATCGCGGATCACCGGAGAGAGCATTCAAGCTCGTTATGCTGCCGAATCCGGCATCGATGCTGCGAGACTGTTTGTAGCATCAAGCCGTGCCCAACGATTGGAAGCAGGTGGCAGTTTCAATAACCCTAACACGTTTCAAGCGATTCCCGTACTCGAATCCAATGATCCCGCCAATCCGTGCAATTACACGCTGATTGCACCAGGACTCAATGAATCTGGAGAGTATGCGAGCGTTCGCTTCGGATTGCAAAACGAGTCCGCTCGACTCAACCTCAATGTACTACCTTTGATCGATTCCACATTGAGTCCGATGACGTCGTTGATGACTGCGGCTTCCAGTTCCCTGATGCCGACTGGCGGTTCATCAAGTCCCTTGGGTGGATTATCGTCAGCCGCTGGCAGTAACACCGGCAACAGTTCCGGATCGATGAGTTCCAGTTTAGGTCGAGACTTGCTGATGGCCTTGCCAGCAATGACGGAAGATGTAGCCGATGCAATCCTAGATTTCATCGATACCGATGACGAACCGAGAGAGTACGGCGCAGAACGCGATTACTACACACAGCTTCCTACCCCCTATGCTCCGAATAATGGCCCTCTCGATTCCATCGAGCAATTGCTTTTGGTTCGAGGCGTTACGCCGTACCTGCTGTTCGGTTTAGACCAAAATAGGAATGGGGTTCTCGAGTCGTCGGAATCGAGCGCTGCAACCGGCGTCGCAGCAATTCCGGGTAGCCCCATGGCGATGGGAGGCGTATCGGGTTCAACCACGAACGCAACTGCCCCCCCCGACCTTGGCTGGGCCATGTATTTGACCCTTTACTCTAAGGAAAAAAACGTCACTTCCGACGACCAAACTCGGATCAACTTGAACGGTCAAGACCTCAATCAGTTACGCACCGATCTGGCGAGCACGGTTGGTGATGATCTTGGAACCTTCATCATCGCTTACCGCGTCCTCGGTGGAGCGAACGGTGGTGGAGCGAACGGTGGGGGTGGGAACGGTGGCCAAGGGGGGGCTGCTGCTGGCGCTGGTGGAGCACCGGTCGGTGGTGGATTCCCCGGAGGCGGAGGGAGTGGCCCAGGCGGAGGGGGCGGCCGCGGCGGGAACGGCCGAGGAAACAATGGTGGAGGGCCAGGTGGCGGTGGTCCCGGTCCCGGTGGCGGCGGTGGATTTGGACCTGGCGGACCCGGTGGAGGCCCGGGTGGCGGTTTTGGCCCTGGTGGCCAAGGAGGTGGACTGGGTCAAGGCGGCCGGGGCGGCGGATTTGGACCTGGCGGCGGCGGAGGACCTGGCAGTGGCCAAGGCGGCTTCGGGCCAGGTGGTGGCGGTGGTGCGCCCCGAGGTGGCCGCAGCGATTTTGCTTGGATATCGATAGCGTCACCCGTATTTTCATTGGTATCCATGCCACAGCCACCCGCTGGCGGACGGGGCGGGGGATTTGGTGGTGGCGGACAAGCCGGTGGCGGTCGAGGTCAGGGTGGTGGACAAGGAGGAGGACCTGGGCCAACCGCAGGCGGGGGACGAGGAAACGGCGGAGGACAAGGTGGCCCGGGCCAAGGTGGCGGTTTTGGGGGTGGCGGTTTTCGGGGACCAGGGCGTGGAAACAACGGCCCAGGCATGGGAGGCGGCAATGGCGGCGGGCGGGGCAATGGCCCTGGACGCGGTAACAATGGACCAGGAAATGGCCCCGGTGGAAACAATGGGCCCGGTGGAAACGGCGGCGGTCGTGGAAATGGCGGCCGCGGCGGCGGGGGATTCGGAGGGGGTGGGTTTGGAGGTGGTGGAGGCACCCCGGGTGGAGGTTCCCAAGGCGGTGGAGGTGCTGCCGGTGGAGGTCAGCCACAAGTCATGCGATGGACCGCTGCTGCATTCGATGGTTTGAACATCGATATGTCCCAGCAACCCTCTGGAAAGGTCAACCAAGTACTCGAGTTGATCGACGCAAGTTTTACGGCCCCGGTGAATGGACAAGACATCCAGTACATGTCTCCGTTGACATCGTCACCCATCCAAATGGCGATCTATATGCCTACGCTTATGGACAAAGTTACCAGTGTGGAAGCGCCGATGCTCCCAGGCCGAATTAATATTAATGAGGCTCCACGCGAAATCCTCGCAGGCCTACCAGGCATGTCCTCCGATATCCTCGACAAATTGATTGAGTCCAGGTCCCAAAATGCGGATACCGAAAACCGCAAGCATGAGACTTGGCCCATGGTGGAAGGCATCCTGACCCTGCAACAGATGAAGTCGATCGCTCCACTGGTCACATCCGGGGGAGATGTGATGCGTGTTCAAAGCGTTGGGTACTTTGAACAATCATCCGGTTTTTCCCGCGCCGAAGCGGTCATCGATGGCTCGGGAACTGTCCCTGTCATACTGATGTACCGAAAACTGGACCACTTGGGGCGAGGTTTTAGCCAATCCACCCTAGGTCAACGGGCTATGGGGATGATGGCTGTGAGCACTCCATAATACCTTCGATAGAACACCTTCCATGCAGCCATCCATCGGCTGAATTACTTGCACCCTCGCTGAGAAATTTACGTAACTGCGGAATCAATCCACTGTTCCAATCAACATGCCACGACTAATCACCATTGAATGCGATGCCCACGAAGTCCGGGTTGCCGTTGGAACCTCGGGCTTGACTGGCGTCTCCGTTGAGCGCGTCCTGAGTTCCCACATCTCCATGGAAGAGAACTCGGAACCGTGGGGCTCTTCGGTCGCGTCGGAAGCCCTCAAGGAACTCCTTGCTCAATCAGGAATCAAGTCAGGTGATGCGATCGCCTGCATCAGCCGTAACGACATTGAGTTGAGAGCGATCACTCTCCCCTTGGTCGATGCGAACGAACTGCCTGAAATGGTTCGCTTTGCTGCTCCACGTTACTTCGCAAACGTGAGCGAATCATGGCCCCTCGATTTCATCACGATGCCATCTCACATGGAAGGAAGCATCGATTGCATCGTCGGCGCCATCAATCCAGCGCTTATCCAAAAGATTGCCAGCACCGTCGAGGGAGCTGGCTTGACGTTGACACATATGGTGCTCCGCCCCATGGCCGCTGCAGCTGGTGCGATTGCAAAGCATCCGGAATGGAACAACGAAACGGTCATGTTCATCGACTTGCTCAATGACGAGACTGATGTGGTTGTCGTCGAAAAAGGGAACGCCGTATTTATGCGGAATTTCCAAGCTAACTTCGATGCGGCAGATCCTCAAACGGCCATTTCCCTCGCAGGTGAAATCAAGCGAACCATTTTCTCGGCGATCTCCCAACGGCCCGGGTTATCGGTGAGCCAGATTGTGATCTGGACGAAGGATTCTTTGGCACCATTTGCGGCGGAACTAAGTAAATCTGTTAACTTGCCGGTAAAAATGCTTGATCCGTTTTCGATGGCGGAAAAAGCTAAAGTCGAAATCGCGGCAACTACGCAAACGGTCGGCCGATTCGCCCCAGTTCTCGGCGCCCTCCACTTCCCTCAAGAATCGCGAAGACTAATCGACTTTGCGAACCCCCGTAAAAGGATTGAAAAGAAACGGCCGATCGCGAAGTACATTGCGGCGGGTGCGGCAAGTTTCGCTGCGATCGCGGGTGGACTTTGGTGGTACTCATCGTCCCACTCCGCATTAGACGACGATATTCGATTGCTCAACGAATCTATCAAAAATCAAACAGAAGCGCTGAAAGCCGCCAACAAGAATATTAGCGACTGGAACAAGGTCGAAAAATTCATTGAAGGTGATGTGCTTTGGATCGAGGAACTCGCCCAGCTATCAGCCAAGGCCCAGAGCCCGGATGTTACCTATTTCGGAACCACCACGTTTCAATTAGAGCCCAAAAGCATTAAAGCTTCTATCTCGGCGAAGTACTACGCCAAAGATCAAGACACCGTACCAGAAGTACAGGCGGGCTATCGAGATCCTCGACATAACGTCAAAGGACAAGCAGTTACCATCAGCCCGGACAAGAACTACCCTGCCGCATCGGACTTGATGATCACGATTGCTTCAGCCAAAGTTACGGACCCTCGAGATTTGAAACGGCCGGAGAAACCGCACTGGACATCAATAACCCAAAATGGGGATACCAGCAAGGAAGTCAGCGCCGAGACTAAACCTAACGAAACCGGACCGGAATCTGTGAAGGAATCTCCTGAAAACTCCGCTACTCCTCAAAAAGAACCGGCCAGCAGCGAGTCTGCTTCGTCCGATGACAAGCAGATAGGTCCGGCAAACGAAACTTCGGCTCCCGCATCCGCGAATCCACCTGCGACTCCAACACCAGAACCTCCGAAACCGGAGTCTGCCCCGTCAACCGATACCCCCGTTGTTGGAGGTGCTTCATGAACTTGTCGCAACGCGAAAAATTACTCGCCGCAGGCGTCGGCTTGGTCGTCTTACTTTTCGTAGGCCGCTACTTCTCCAGCACGATCCAGAAAGGTTTTGATGCGAAGATCGCTAAGAAAGACAGCTTGGCGAAAACCCAAGAAGAACAAAACCTAAAGATGGTGGAGGGGACGATTGCGAAGGTAAAACTCAACCGTATCTCCACGCAGTCGCTACCCAGCAACGAGGAAAAAGCACGCGCAGAATACATGAGGTGGTTGATCGATTTGGCAGATGAAGCCGGATTGCAGGACCCACAACCTCGGGCTTTGGGGGAATCTGCCGAACAAGGTGTCTACAACGCATTTCGATTCCAACTCACCGGCGTCGGTACCGTCGAAAATGCCACACGATTGCTTTACCTGTTCCACGCAAAAGACTACTTGCACCGAATCCTTCGCTTTGACGTTCGACCGATCATCAATAGCAACCCACCCAATCGATTGACAATCTCCATGGACTGCGAAGCTCTCGCGCTCGACAAGGCGAGTCCGAATCAGACGAATCCTGGATACACCTCCCCGCGGATCACGAAACCTCTTGAGGAATACCAAAACATCATCGCTGGACGAAATATTTTTGCACCCACCAATCATCCTCCGATGATGGAATCGCGCCGTCGTGTTTCCGCCACACAAGGCTTACGGCTCGATGTTGGGCTCGACGCAAAAGAAAATGATCCCGGTCAGTTTGTAACCTATCAATTCGAAGGCGAGCCGCTCCGTGGAATGCAACTCGACCCGAACACAGGCAAGTTGACGTGGACGTCCAACGAAGTCGGGAGCTACGAAGTCACCGTGCGAGCAACCGACTCGGGCATCCCAGCAAAGTCTGCGGTTCAACGCATAGCGATTAGCGTTTCTGAGCCCCCTCCACCCACCAAAAAACCACCTGAGTTCAATGTTGCATCCCAAGCTTTTGTGAGTGCACTCGTTTCGGACGGCAAAGGCCCACAGGCTTGGATCCGTTCGAAAACAGAGGGGAAAACCATCTACCTCAGAAAAGGGGATGACTTGAAATTAGGCGA
>VGZN01000295.1 GCA_016872635.1 Planctomycetota bacterium
TGCTCCGCACGATGGATCAGCAACGGTGGTATCGCAGCAGGAGCTAGCAGCTCCGCAACCATGACCACCCAACAATCGATGCAACAGGTCGCCACCGAAGCTTTGTCCGCAAAGGCTAGCACCCAAAACCATCGATCCAACAAGAATGTTCCACTTCATCGAACCAAATCTCCCTATGTACATTGGGTCACTGACCGTTGCTCTGCGTCACTCAAACCATGGTGGAGTTGAGACCGATTTCGGCGCACGAAGTCGCCGCCGAAATCGCCCTCTACGGCGTGGCTGTTGAACACTTTGTTAAAAAGTGCTCCTGTGACTTCGTAAGCCCCATTTCCACGGTTGAACTCGTCATACGTTGAGTATCAACCTACCATGGCTGATGACGTCCCTCCGGCCCCTCAGCACAGAGGAGTTGAGAAACGGCTGCCGGCCGAGCCATCCATTGGCCCGATCAGTTCTGGGTCACCGGCAATTTTGCCCTGCATCTGCCTCTTGGCTACACTTGTAACCGAGGTAAGATGCGTCGGCATGCGAACGTATCGGCCAAGCGGTGAAATTGGCTTGAGCATCCACCGTCATTTTTCAAAAAATGCAGCCTATCAATAACTTACGTCAACTTTGAGGGTTGGATACCGTATTAGGAATATGACGGTTACTCCAACGCAAAGTCTTCCTAGGTTAACAATGACGCAGGACCATTCTTCGGCATCGGCAAAGTCGCCCCAGCTTACGCTAGGCTACTGGGCCGGAGTCCAGGTTCGGTGTGCCTTTGCCAAGCGGTTCCAAACTGGGGAGAGCCAGAGAGCGTGAAGATTGCATACTTGACGGCAGGTGCGGCGGGCATGTTTTGTGGCTCCTGCATGAACGACAATGCGGTTGCCCGCGCTCTCAATCGACTTGGGCATGATTGCGTACTTGTACCCGTATACACCCCCATTCGAACCGATGAAGAGGATGTCAGCGTCGATAAAGTCTTTCTGGGTGGGGTCAATGTTTACCTGCAGCAAAAACTGAGTTGGTTCGGCAGACTGCCTCGTTCCCTGGACGCGTTTCTGAACGCACCTTGGTTGATCCGATGGATGACGAAGAACGCCGGCAAGACATCGCCGAAGCTTTTGGGGGCATTAGCCGTGTCGATGCTGGAAGGGTATCGGGGGCAGCAGCACAAAGAGTTTGAGCGTTTGGTGGCTTGGTTGAAGAGTGATATTCAGCCTGACCGAGTTTTGTTCACCAACTTGTTGATCGGAGGCTGTATTCCTCAGTTGCGTGAGTCGCTGCATGCCGAAGTTTTCGTAACGTTACAGGGGGACGACATTTTTTTAGACTCGCTCCCCGATGCGAATCGCAATCGATGCATTGAGTTGATGCGGGGGTTGGTGCCAGAGGTGGCAGGGTTTGTGGTTCATTCAGAGGCGTATGGATCGAAAATGGGTGCGATGCTCGGTATCCGTGACGAGGATATCCATGTTGTGCCTCTGGGGATTGCTGCCAATGATTTTTCGACGTGGGCATCGCGGGAGCCGATCGGGATCAAGCGCGGTCGGCCTACGTCGTGCACGATTGGATATTTGGCTCGGATGGCTCCGGAGAAAGGATTGCATCAGTTGGTAGATGCGTTTATCGCACTGTGCCAGCGGAGGCCAGAAATACGATATGTGTTGCGGTTGGCAGGTTGGATGGGCCCACAGCATCAATCGTATTGGGCGGAGCAGCGACGGAAGTTGAAGGCTGCCGGGCTCGATGGACGTTGGGATTATTCAGGTGCTGTGGATCGGGTTGGTAAGATGGAGTTTTTGTCATCCCTAGATTTATTCTGCGTGCCGACCACTTATGCGGAACCGAAGGGATTGTTTTTACTTGAGGCTGCGGCAATAGGGCTCATGTATGTAGCGCCGGATCATGGCGCGTTTCCTGAACTTCATCAGAGGCTAAAGCAGGGTTGGTTGTACCAACATGATTCTATGTCGCAATTAATCTCAACCTTGGAAGAAGCCTGCGACACACGGCCAAGTCGGGAGAATCCAAGCGAAGGCATGTTGCGTGAAATCGACATCGAAACGCATGCTGAACGACTTTGGGGAGTTCTGGACGCGTAATGGTCACTCACGCACTGATCAAAATTTCCTAGGGCCATTTCCGACTTTCAAAAGTCCCCAACTGTTCGGCAATCGTGAATATGGCAATAATGCTGGCTCACGGGTGGCGAACCTGGGGCGAGCCAAACGGAACCGCAGTATGTTGTATTACGTGCGAGCAAATCGCATTTGAATCAATGGTTGGATTCCAAACGTTCACTTTTAAACTATCAGCACTGAGCAACCAAAGCGATGTATGTGAAACTATTTTTGGCGAGGTCCTCCGTGAAGGGCGCATTGCTAGCCTCCTTGGTTTTAGCGACCCCGATGGCGTGTTTGGCAGACACTAATTCAGAAAAACTTGGGATGCTTCGGACGATCCGCCCGAACAACGACACCGATGTTAAGGCTGCTTCGTCGGCCGTGAAGCAATTGTCGGAAAGTAGCAGTATCGATTTGATCGATGTGCTCAAGTCCATGAAGGGAGCTTCTCCGCTGGGGAAGAATTGGTTGCTGGGACTTGCGAACACCCTGCATCGAAAATCGCCGGAAACGACGAAGGATGCATTGAGGGCTTTTCTGACGGATGCTTCGCAGGATCCAGAAGCTCGGTATACAGTCTTTCGATGGTTGACCGACGGCGATGCCGAATTGAAAGCGAAGATGCTTGATGGCATGCTTCAGGATTCCAGTCCGGAACTCCGTTTTGAAGCCGTGGCAAAAGTTCTGAACTCCTCGGAGACGTTGGAGACGGGAGTGTTGCAGACGTTGCTGGAGGCATCCCGGCATCCCGAGCAAATCGTCGCGATCATTGGACGACTTGGGAAACAAGGGGTAACCGTAAACCAGTCCGAGCATTTTGGTTTCCTGGATACTTGGAAGTTGATTGGCCCTTTCGATAATGTTGGAAGCAGGAGCTTTGACAAGGAGTACGCCGTGGAAACGGATTACGCCGATGGGAAGAGCCTTGCGGGGAGTTACAACGGCAAGTCTGGGGCCGTGCAGTGGGTTACTGAGACAACGGCCGATGCAGAAGGCGTGGTGGATTTGGCCAAGGTATTCAACAACGAAAAAGGTTGCATCGTCTATGGCGTCGCAACGGTGGAACTCCCTGCAGACCTCGACTGTGAAATTCGAGTGGGATGCATCAACGCGCAGAAGGTGTGGGTGAATGGAAAGCTTGTGATTGCAAACGAGGTTTACCACACCGGCATGCAAATCGACCAGTATGCGGCTCCGGTTAAGTTGCGAGCTGGTACCAACCAGATCTTGATCAAGGTTTGTCAGAATGAGCAAAAGGAGGCTTGGGCACAACGGTATGTTTTCCAAGCCCGCCTCTGCGATTCAACTGGAAAAGCAATTGCAACAAAGTAGTCGACGGTTTTTGCGTAGCTTCTCGGACGGCTCTTCGCGATGTCGCGCGACGCTACGGAAGGAAACCATTCAATTCCTGCGTTCCTGAACCAATACCCTCACCACGAAGTCTGTCTGCAGCTCAGGCTGGAAAGTTCACTATGACCTCCTTAACTCGTTGCCATTCGGCGAGGAATGCCGTGCGATCGTTGTTGTATTCATTTCTTGCCATCAGTTTGTCGGCGCCGCTCGGAATAGGATTGTGTGTCGCCGACGACTGGAAGCAGTTTCGCGGACCAGGTGCCTTGGGGGCGTCGGCGGGTAGCAGGTTGCCTGAGCAGTTCGACGGTGCGAGCCTGAAGAATGTCGCATGGAAGACGGCGATTCCAGGGCGAAGCGTCGGTGGTGCGATCGTGGTTGGAGAGCAAGTGATCACGACAACAGGCGATGGTATGGATCAACGCCGCATTCGACTCTTGAGCTATGACGCGAAGACCGGGAAGCAGCGATGGGAGCAGCAATTGGTCGCACGAGGCAGGCCCTATTGCCATCCGACGAGCGCCAATGCCGCACCGACGCCTGCGTCGGATGGGGAACGCGTTTATGCTTTCTTCAGTTCCAACGATTTGGCATGTGTCGATTTGCAAGGGAACTTGGTTTGGTATCGATCCCTCGCAACGGATTTTCCGAAGGCTGGAAATGATGTGGGGATGAGTAGCTCTCCGGTGGTTGCCGACGGGGTGGTGATCGTCCAAGTCGAATGCCAAGGAGACTCATTTGCCATCGGTATCAATAGCACAGACGGCACGACGGCTTGGTTGATAGAGCGACCGCGCAAGGCGAATTGGTCGTCGCCGACCATGGTAAAGATGCCTAGTGGAAAAAGTGGAGTGATCCTTCAATCGAGCGGGGATTTGGTCGCTGTTTCGCCGAGTGATGGTAAAGCGATGTGGAAAATGGAGATGGGGTGTTCTACAACACCATCAGCGGTCGCCGATGGAAACCGGCTGATTGTCCCCTCTGGTGGATTGACGGTTTTAGATCTTTCGAGTGCTGGCGCACCAAGCCAACTTTGGAAAGAAAACAAACTCAACCCGAACGCATGTTCCCCGGTTGTTTCCAGCGACAAAGTCTATGTCGTTAATCGAACGGTTCTGGTTTGCGGTGATGCATTTACGGGCAAAGTGCTGTGGCAACTGCGTATTCCGGACGCGAAGCAAATTTGGTCGTCACCAGTCATCGCTGGGAACAGGCTTTATCTGTTCTCGATGGAGGGGGCCTGCTTCGTGGTCGATATTTCTGGTGAGGAGGGCAAGATCGTCGAAACAAACCAGTTGGGGGATGAAGTTCTTGGGTCCCCAGCGGTGGTCGGCAACGCGATGTACGTACGGGGGGCGACAACTCTTTGGAAGATTGCAAGCGAGTGACACCCAGCCAACAAAGCCCGCGTGGAAATAGACCCCATTCGGTTTCATTTGCCCCGGTCACTGGCGATATCGTCGGGCGTGTCCGCGTGCCCGGTTCCAAAAGCATCACCAATCGAGCGTTGATTTGTGCGGCGATGGCCGAAGGTTCATCGGTTCTGCGAGGAGCTCTTGAGAGCGAAGATACCATCGTGATGGTGGACGCGTGGCGTCAATTGGGTGTATCGATCGATTGGGATCGCGATGCGACTGTGATTTCTGTGGGGGGTTGCGGTGGACAGCCTAGTTACCCGCACGGCAAGCTCTTCATTGCAAACAGTGGAACTTCGATTCGATTCTTAACGGCTGCGCTGGCAGCGACGAACGGCGAGTACACGCTCGACGGGGTCCCTCGAATGCGAGAGCGACCCATCGGAGATTTGATCCAAGGCCTCAAGGATTGGGGGGCGGACATCGAAAGCCACAATCGCGAACGACCCGACTGTCCGCCGGTCCACTTGAAGGCATCGGGATTGGCGGGTGGTATTGCAAAAGTGCGAGGGGATGTTTCAAGCCAGTTCCTGAGCGGAATGATGATGGCGGCCCCGTATTGCCGTGGCCCTGTGCGGTTAGAAGTCGAAGGGGAATTGGTGTCCAAGCCATATGTTGCGATGACGGCGAGGGTGATGGAGAGTTTTGGTGTTCGCGTTTTGGAAGTGGCTGGGAATACGTATGAGATTGCGGCACCTCAGCGTTATCGGGGCATTGAATATGCGATCGAACCGGACGCGTCCGCAGCCAGTTACTTTTTAGCGGCTGCAGCGATCACGGGTGGATGCATGCGGGTCGAAGGGCTGTCGATGGAAGCGTTGCAAGGCGATGTAGACTTCGCAAAGGTACTGGCACGCATGGGATGCACGCTAAGAACTGGGGGCGATTACATCGAGGTTGAGGGGCGGGCTTCGCAAGGAATTGATGTGGACATGAACTCGATCAGTGACACTGTACAGACATTGGCTGCCGTAGCGATTTTTGCCGACTCGCCGACGCGTGTACGCGGGGTGGCGCACAACCGGCATAAAGAGACAGATCGCATTGGTGATTTAGCAAAGGAGCTGCGCAGGATAGGTGCTAAGGTCGATGAGTACGAAGACGGATTGACGATTCACCCGCGGGTACTGAAGCCAGCGATGCTCGAAACGTATCGAGACCATCGAATGGCGATGAGTTTTTCATTGATCGCGATGTGTGTGCCAGGGACAGAGATTCTCGATCCTAGATGTACCGAGAAAACGTATCCAGGGTTCTTCGAGGATTTCGGTCGAGTCATCGGTAGTCGCCCTCAATACCGATATGACTCCGGAGAGTCCACGAAAAAAGGGACCTAGCTAAGGTCCCTTTTTGAAAGAAGTCTTTGGTGCGTCGTCTACTCGGCCCTAGCAGACGCTCGTTAAATCCTCAGCTGTAATTACTCGGGTTGAGTGTTCTCGCCGGGGGACTGGAACAACGCGGACTCGCCAGTCGAACGGATGGTATCGCCAGGACTGGTGGTTGTTGCCGGTGCGTTTTCTGCAGCGCGTTGGGCCAACGCCGTGACTCGAAGTGCATTCTGAATTTCCACGCGGTTGAAGTAGTATTCGATTCCGGTGTATTCCGAGATCATTCGAGGCTTGTTGGTGAGTTCTTCCCATGTCAACCCGTTGGCGAGGTGCCATGCGGCCGCTTGGGCTGTGTTTTGGGGTACCTCGCCGCGTGCGACTGCCTTGCAAAGTTCAGCGATTTCGGGAGCCGCGTTAACTTCGGAGAGTCGAACGACCCGGTACTTCATGCGTGGGTTGGGATCTGGTT
>VGZN01000296.1 GCA_016872635.1 Planctomycetota bacterium
CCATTTAAGTAGACGTTTTCGCGGCCGGTTAGTTCGGGGTGGAAGCCGGTACCGACCTCGAGGAGGCTCGCGACGCGGCCGCGGATGCGCACTTCGCCGCTGGTGGGCTCGGTGATGCGACTGAGGATTTTTAGGAGCGTGCTTTTGCCGGCTCCGTTGCGTCCGATCACGCCGAGGACTTCCCCTTCCCTGACTTCGAAGGAGACATCCCGCAAGGCCCAGTACAACTCGTCCTCGGAATCGCGGCTTTCGCCCGTCGGCTGCCGCATCCGCCTCCAATTGCGGAACGGAGCCATTACCGAATCTTGCAACATGCCTACGAAACTGTCAGTTCGGTCGGCTTTCTTGCCAATGCGATAGGCTTTTGAGAGGTTCGAGACGGAGATGATGGACATGAGAGAGTTGCTAGTTGCTAGTTGCTAGAGGCTAGAGGCTAGAGGCTAGAGGTTAGAGGTTAGAGGTTAGTTTTTCTAGCTTCTCGTCGCTCGCTTCTAGCTTCTTTTACGCTACGTCTGCGAAGACTCGCTCTTGCTTGCGGAATTGGAAAAGGCCCAGCGTGAATATCAGGATCGAGGTGATGAAACCCGTAGCGATCCAACTCCAGGGCAACGGTCGGGTGTCGAGTAATGCGGCTCGGAAACCTTCAATGACTCCCACCATGGGATTGAGCGCGTAATAAGGCTGTAGCCATTCCGGAACCAACCTCGAGGGGTAGACGACGGGTGCGGCATACATGAGCAATTGAACGATGAAGGTCATCGCATGCTTAATGTCCCGATACTGGATGGCTAACGATGTTAAAAACATTCCCATTCCGGCCGCGGTCATAATCATGATAAGGATCAATAAGGGCAACACGACGATTCCCCATGTTGGCGGTCTCTGGTACACGAGCATGAGACCACCCAAAACCCCTAACGCGATGGCTAGATCGACGAGCTTCGCCAAGACGGCCGAGAGAGGAAGTACCAGCCGGGGGAAATAGACTTTGCTCAGCATGTCCGCTTGGCTGACCAAGCTGTTGCCCGATTCCAAGAGGGCATTGGAAAAGAAACTCCACGGGACCAACGCGCAAAAGCTGAAGAGTGCGTACGGGACGCCATCGGATTCCATCTTGGCAAACATGCCGAAAACCAGCGTGAACACCAGCATGGAAAAGAGGGGTTGCAATACGGCCCATCCGATCCCGATGATGCTCTGAGCATAGAGAACCTTAATGTTTCTCCATGTCAAAAACCATAGTAGATCTCGATATCTATACAGTTCTCGAAAATCAATAAGTCGCCATCCACTTGTTCGGCGTATTATGATTTCGGTGACCGGTTCTAATACTTTAGGTTCGCCTTGCAACATCTAGTCAAAACAGTCTCTATGGTACAAAAGAGAATTTCTATCACTTTTTCTCAAGCACGCAGCGTCTTTTGCCGTGCGGGCACCCCACATGCAACCATGCGTGTCTCTATTTTTTTTGTCACGACACTTCCCGCACCAACCACGGACTGATCTCCGATGTCTGCCATCACGATGCATGAAGTTCCGATCCAGCAATCATTTCCAATAACAATTCGCGCAGGGGCGCCGTGCTGATTGCGTATTGGGATATCCAAACGCTCAAAAGTGTGGGTGTGGGGCCCTGACGGGATCTGCACTCCAGGTGCTAGTAGCGTGTCTCGACCGATCGATACCCAACCAAGTTGGCAATACGGCCCGATGTAAACGTGCGGGTCCAATTGTGTGTCTACCTTCGTAAGCAATGTCCCAAATCCGATGAAAACGGTCCAATCGCAGCGGGTCATGACCCGTGAATAAAAGGCTGCTCGGACAACAACTCCCAAACGCCCTGGGATCAGTGCTAGGAACTGGCTCAAACCCTCGAGCGTTCGGTCCGCGCCGAACAAGGCACCCATCAAGTACTGCCATAGGATCAAGGGCGATACGAGAATCGTCGCGATCCCGAAAATGAGGAATTTGAAAATAGGACGCAATCGTATTTTACGTATCGATCTTTATTCGTGCTATTCGTGGGATTCGATCGGTTAACCACGGATAGCACGGATAACACGGATATTATTGAGTCGCGGCTAACGCTCTGAAATGGGTGAGGTAGCGATCGATTGCTTTACTGAGTTGGAATTGGGATTGGACTCGAGCACGTGCTGACGTAGCCATTCGCTTTGCGTACTCTGGTTCGCGGATCAATTGCCTCAAGTTAGTTGCGAGAGATCGGTGATCGCCGCGAGGGGATAACAAACCATGCTCGCCATGCTTGACGTGCTCGCCATTGCCACCCACGTCTGTAATCGCAACGGGACAACCGTTCGCCATCGCTTCTAGCAATGTGATCGAGGCGGCTTCGCTGACACTCGTTAAACTGAAAACGTCGGACGCTTGTAGGATGTCGCTGATGTCGCGACGCACCCCCCAAAACTCGACTTGGTCGGTGATCCCCAATTCGCTCGCTAACGCGTGCAAGGATTGCTCGTCCGGGCCCTTACCGACCAATAGCAGTCGCACATTTCGCTCGGTTTCTGCAAGTTCCGCAAAGCCTCGCAACAAGGTCGGATGGTCCTTGACCGGGTGGAATCGAGCAATGCAAACAATGTATTTCTGATCGGCTCGCATTCCTAGCCGAGCCCGTAGTTCGGCCCGCTCTGAATCGGACTTTCTAGCGGGGTGATTGGCCAGGTCGATCCCGTTGTAAAGCACCTCGACGTTTTGAAAACCATCGTTTCGCTCGAGCGCTTCGGCACTGAATCGGCAGCAGGCGGTGCTGTGGTCAGCATACCGGGTTAAAAACCAGCGATTGGCGAACCTTCGTTTGCTGGACACGATGTCCGGATAGTGACGCCCATGCTCGGTCATCAATATCTTCGTTCGGTTCGCGCCACGGAATCGGGCCAAGGCGGTGTAGAAAAATGGAGTGTATTGGTGTGCGTGAACGAGGGCTATCCGGCGCTGATTCAACTCGCTAGCGTACTGCCGCGCCATTGAAATATCCAAGCCGGGCTTGCGATTCAGGACCACGACGGGGATGCCTTGGGATTGGAGTTCTTCGCCAAGCTGACCGATGCTATCCAAGCAAAAAATCGTGGGGTCAATGTGGTCTTTCAAGCGATGGATGATCTGACTGACCAAAACCTCGGCACCGGCCACTTGCATGGCGTGTAGGCAAAAACCTATGCGGAGCATGGGGAACAGAGGCTAGAGGCTAGAGGCTAGAGGCTAGAGGCTAGTTGCTAGAGGCTAGTTGCTAGAGGCTAGAGGCTAGTTTTGCGTTGATGGCGATTGATCAACGAACCTAAAATGGCACCGAACTGCCTAGCTTCGTCCTCCCAAGCAATTGCCTGGACTTCATCTCGGTAATTCGCTTTTCTCCCTATCAAAATTTGTGTTCGCAATTCGCCAGCAGACCCTTTTGAAATTCGCAAGAAATTCACAATTTGGGGGTCTGTGTCGCGCTCGTACCCCTCGGCAATATTCGATGCAATGGAAAGGGCACTTCTCGTCATCTGATCCCTTAACCCAAAATCACGCACCGAAGCCGTCTCTCGATACAACCGAGCTGACAACTCAACGGATCGTTTCCATACCTCTAGGTTCTCGTAGGTCATGATCAGAGGCGAGAGGCTAGTGATTGGGGAGTTTAGAAGCGAGAGGCTAGGGGCTAGATGCTAGGAAGAGCCCGGGCTTGATTTGGCTGTGGATTCGCTTCTAGCTACTTTGCATTAGCGACTTGGATGGTTTCCATCGGCATTGTGCCGGTGGAGCCGCGACTGGGGGCTACTCGATCGCAATCCTTCTCTCTTGATTCCGCTTGGGGCGATGCCCCTTGCGAGGGGATGACTGGGGGGCGAAGCATGTAGCTGTCAATTGTTGCTCCCACCGGGCTGAACCCGGTGGAAAGCGTTGCGAGGTCGTGTGGATTTCGGCTGTGCCTAAGACCTTAAAGCTTAAACCTTACGGCTCTTCTGGACTGCATCGGGGTGAACCCGATAGAAGGCAAATTGGGACTGGGGAAGTTCAGAAGCGAGAGGCTAGGGGCTAGATGCTAGGAAGAGCCCCGGGGGTGATTTGGTTTTGGACTCGCTTCTCGCTTCTGTGCTCGGCGGACGGCACTGGGAGTGTGACTGCTACGGGCGTGTGGCATTGTTGATATCGGCTTTATTCGTGTGATTCGTGTGATTCGTGGTTAGCTTGGGATGATTTAATCGACGGCGATTCGCCAGCCTTCGTTAGCTAGCCGATTTTTTCCGTTCAACTCCAACATCTCTAAGATCGGGCTGAGGCGAGCTTCCCAACTGTATTGATCGATGATCCCGTGTCGTGCCGAATGCTGCGCAGCAGCGTTTTGGTGCTCGCATCGTAATCGCTGGATCGCTGCAAGCCATTCGCTCGGCGATTCGGCGACAAAGAGCCCACCGCGACTCTCAATACCAGTCGCCGCCTCCGGGGTCGCAATCACGGGACGCCCGCAAGCCAACGCTTCCAACACTTTGTTTTGAATCCCTCTCGCGATTTGGAGCGGAGCGATGGCAAGGTCCGCTGCCAAAACGTGAGGTCGTACATCCGCCACCTCACCAACCAACCGAACTCCTGGCATTCGCCCTAGTTCCCTCACCGCTGGTGCTGGACGACGTCCTACGATCTCAAGCAACGCACCAGGAAATTCCCGAATGATCTGTGGCAATACCGTCTCGCAGAACCACTGGAGGCCTTGCACGTTCGGCAAATAATCAAGCACCCCAACAAAGACCATTTGTGGCTCGCCATGCCGATGTGCGGACCAATGATCCTGGTGCAATGCATCGGGAGCGAAGTAGTCGTGATCAACTCCGTTGCTGATGGCATGCGCATCCATGCCCGCATGATGAACCCGATACAATTCGGCTTCGTCGGGACTGACCACCGATACCGCGTCCGCCTCGACGGATAATCGTCGTTCTAAATGGCGCACACGACCCGCTTCGTGCAGGTACAACCATCGTTTGAACCCGCGCGTGGAATGGGAGTAATCGATCCATTTTTGGCTATCGACGTCCACCAAATCGACGAGAACCCTCTGCGGCCGTGTTTGGAACGCTTTGCAATACGAGCCCATGCTAGAACAGTAAATGATGGCTGCATCGAGCGGATCGCCCGAAGTCCACTGTTTGACTTGTTGCGCCAATGATCGGCTGTAAAACGCCCCTGCGGTTGCGGATCGGCCTGTGGCTAACCCTGCTGCTGCGCGAATCCAACGGCCGCGTGGAGGAAGCCGGTGTATGGAAACTTGGGAGCAAAACTGCTTTAACGCCTCTTCATGCTCAGGTTCCCAAGGCTCATCCGCTACGCATCCGAGGAGTACTTCGGCATGCTGCGATAAGAATCGTAGCATGTGGAAGGCTCGAATCCGATCCCCACGATTGGGCGGGTAAGGAAGTCGATGAGTTAGTAAGAGAACGCGGGGCAAGTTAAGTTGCTAGTTGCTAGTTGCTAGTTGCTAGTTGCTGGGGGATTGGGGGAGTTCAGAAGCGAGAGGCTAGGGGCTAGATGCTAGGAAAGGCCCCGGGGGTGATTTAGTTTTGGACTCGCTTCTCGCTTCTGTGATCGGCGGACGGCTCTCGGAGAGAGCCTGCTACGGGCTAATTACTAGGAAGCGCCCGGGGGGTGATTTGGTTTTGGACGCACTTCTCGCTTCTGTGATCGGCGGACGGCTCTCGGAGAGAGCCTGCTACGGGCTAATTACTCGGAAGAGCACGGGGTGTTTTGGTTTTTTGACTAGCCTCTAGCCTCTAGCTTCTAGCCTCTAGCTTCTAGCCTCTAGCTTCTAGCTTCTAGCTTCTAGCTTCTGTCTCCCTCGACGTCTGGTTTTTTGGGGTTGGGTTCGGCTTCGCCCCCGTGGGTGACACTCGGGTGTCATCCTGGCATGCCTGCTGCCAACCATTTCTGCTCTTGTTATCTTTCGCGTTCGTTCTCAGTCTAACTTGTACAACCCCTGAACCAAGGAAATTGAACTGCACAAGTCCCCTGATTCAAACTCTCCGTCCGCATATTCGGCACAGTTTTACATCTGAACAAAATCCAGATTTTCACCGTTCGGTTCGGCTTGAATTTACGTCCACCAACGCTAAGCCTTTCGCACGTACGAATGGCTTGGTTTGCAAACGGTTTCCTGGCAAAAGGGCGGCCGGCAGCCTTGCCGGGGCTCACGACGCACACGTCAGATCCAATAGAAACGGTACAACCGTTAGAACAGTTGCAATCGTTCGCATGCGGGTCGTTCATGCGCGGTCGCGGGGAAGCTACATGAGGGCCATCCAAGTCCGCGGGCGCGGCTTTCGGACGGAGTTCCACTCGCTGTCTCCTGATTCTTCGCATCGGATCGAAAATCGGCTAGACCTAAACCGTTGGTCCAATTGAACCGCGATTGGCGAAGCTTTCCGCTGACGCTCGGACTTCTATCGATTATGCGCTTGAGCCCCTATTTTGGGGACATAAATTTCGAGATTTTGTGGAGAAGGGGAGAGCAGGCGTTAGGCGTTAGGCGTTAGGCGTTAGGCGTTAGGCATTAGGCATTAGGCATTAGGCATTAGGCATTAGGCATTAGGCATTAGGCATTAGGCATTAGGCATTAGGCATTAGGCATTAGGCATT
>VGZN01000297.1 GCA_016872635.1 Planctomycetota bacterium
AAGCTTCACACAAGGAACTTCGTTGGCCCATCTGGAAAGATTTACGTCGGATCGAAACAAGGGTATGCGTCGCCTTCGGAAAAGAAGGAACTCGAGGCTGGACGCTCCATACCGGAGTACTTGGGTGGTTACGTGATGGCGTACGATCCTCAGACCGACCGATCCGAGAGCTTGGGGATGCCGATGCCGTTGACTCCAGAGCGCCGTGCCTTGGGTAAAAAAGAGGGTGAGGGAGTGATCGACGTAACCGCAGACGAGGGACGGGGATTGGTGTACGTGATCACGTGCGAAGAGCAGCATTGGATGATGTATGAGGTGTCCTCCAGGAAATATCGAGATCTAGGTGTCGTCCTGAAGGATCAACCAAACACGTTGATCGATGCATCTGGGAGGGGGACTGCGATTACTGACAAGTACGAGATCGCTCGTTACGATCCGGCGACAAACACTGTTACTGTATCGCCGCTCATGGTGGGGGCGAAACCCTTTGCGGACTACATTGGTCCGGGGAAAGTCCATCCGGATTGGCGGCTCGCAGCCAATGGCAAGTCCGCATATTTACAGCTCCTCAACGATCTATGTATGTTTCGGATAGATCTGTCAGGGGATTCCAAGGCTCCCGTCAACGCAGTGGATTTAGGGAACCGTATTGATGGGGAAAATCCCGACTCCAGAGGTTCGATATCCATGGGTCCGGATGGGAATGTATATTCGGTGATCCGCATCGATAATAAAACAGGGTATGGGACTGGATATCTCCATCATCTGATTCGCTATGACCCCTCGGTTCACTCCATGAAGGACCTTGGAGTCATCACCATCGCAAATCCAGATTTCTTTGATTTTTCAAAAGGACCTGGGATGAACGACGATGGTAGTCCGCGTCCGACACATGGGTTTCATCATTTGCCCGATGGGACGTTGACTCCCCTTCATGTTGTGCTAGCGATGATTGTCGCGCGCGATGGAACCGTGTATGCGACGACGTTGTATCCGTTCACGCTGATGAAACTGGAACGGTTAGCTCTGCCAAAGAAGGAATAAACAGTGGCTCATCACTTCCCTAATGATTTGCTTGTGGGTTCCGGCGATTGGACAATCAGCGTGATTGGTTGGCTGGGAAGGGAAACCAGCGTATTCTTCAATTCGCTTCCATCGGCTTTTTTCGTGAAAGGGACTTGGCACTGCCCCAATACGGCCAATGTGTATTCGCCAGCACGCGTCCCCTGTTGGACCTCGATCGTTAGCATTAATTCATTCATCGTGTTGGAAAACTGAGCTGAGTTCAATTTGAAATTACCGGGCCAAGAACTAGGGAGGATATTGAGCGGTTCTTTCAACGAATCCCAGATACGTTCGAGGTTCAGTTTTACATCGACTTTTTGTCCGGCAATTACGGGAACACGAGGTTCTTGAAATCGCAACGCGAACGGGGCTTTTTCCCGGACAGCAATCCATTGCTCTCGCATCGGTTGGCTGGTTCCGTCTCCTTGGTTCCATACCCTGGAGTATGGGCGTACTTCTCGCGAGAATTTGACTGGCCCATCTTCTCCTGGTCGCTCTCCGGTCGCGATCAATCGTATAGGACCGACGCTATCCGGAGCGCTTTGGTCGGCCCACAAGACAAAGGTACCGCTGTTACCTAACCCCAACGTAGTTGGCGTCGAGTGAACGCCTGCTGGTAAATTCTCCGCGGACAGAACAATCGGGCCACTGTACCCACCTGTTTGGTGAATGATGACGTCTAAATAGGCTGCACCACCTCGCCAAAGTGTTGTGCCCCCTGGTCCTGGATTCTGCGAGTGGATAGTAGCCACGAAAAAATCCGGCTGGCTCGGTCTCATCACAAAAACGTATTGGTACCTTGGTCCACCGCGTTGATATCGGTCCTGGACAAGTACTTTGTATTTTTTTCCCTCGGTCAAATTTACTGAGCCCGATGGATCGCGCAAGTGCCCATCGAACGCATTGATCCGATGGCCAAAGTCATCCAAGTCGAGGATCCTGTTTCCTTTCTCATCGAAAACAACCGCATACGGATCCGCTTGTCCGGCGATCCGTTCGCAGTAAACATCGAGGCTGTGATTGCCATTTTCTGTAGCTGTGAACTCGAACCAATCCGCGTCTCTAGGGAAGTCAAATCGACCACTCAGTGCGAGTGGCAAAACAACTGGCTGCGGAGTGTCCTTGTCGTTGTTTTCGATCTCCTCAGTGACTGGAAGATCGGTCGACATGACGTTGATAGCGTTTACCGAGGGTTTTGCATCGGATTCGGGCCGGATCTGCCAGCCATTCACCGTGCACGTTGATGCAGTCGGTGCAACAGCATGTTGCGAGGGATGTTCGAGGAAACGAAACGAGCCGAACTGCAGGAGATCGGGTGGAGTACTAGCGGTGAAATTGGACTCAACTAGTTTTCTTTCCTGTGGGATGCCAGTTGATTCTTTGGCCGAGGTTCCAAGGTTTCGACCGAATACTTTGAAGTTCGTCGTTTGTCCCTGTTGCGCAACGCGTGGATACACATTTTCGACATGGGGACGCGTGGTCACCATAAGACGATAGGGAAATCCGCCACGGTAGGAGAGGTCGTGGAGGACGATCCAATAGTCACCGGATGCGAGAGACTCGAAATCAATCATGGGGTCGCGTCCGAAATAATCGCTGCTCGCAGCCAGCTGCTTGCCTTGGGAATCCAAGAGAAGAAGGGTCGCATCGAGCATCGAATCCAGGCGTCCTGCGGAACAATCGATGGTAACCCGCGTACCTGCCTCTAATTGGATTTTGAAAACATCCGGCTCATTGTTGTCGCTCGATCCGAACACGACTTCATTCACATGGATCTGTTGCGTGTCGGACTGTGAATTGTTCGGTTCGATCTCAGCGACATCCGCCATCCCACGATGCACGGCGAAAAGTCGCGGATTACTAACCCCGTATTTCCCGACGACGCGGCAGTCGTAGGTTCCTTCGTTTACATCGTTGCCTACAGAAACAAGAAAGAATCGCTCTTTTCCATCGATTGGAGTTGCCGAGATCCCCGGGTGCTCAAAGACCACAATCCCCTCTTCAAGATCAGTACCTTGGATTTCCAGTTCGGCTTTACCGCCAACAGATGCACCGAGTGGGGTGATTCGGTCAAGTCTGGGCGAGGGCAATTGCGCCATGGACGACGCCGGCGCCATTAGAACGAAAATAAACACCCAGAGTTTAGGGAGCATCGGATTAAACAAGTTCCTCGATCGGTTGCCCTTCATTGAGGATGGGTAGAGGACGGTTTGCTGGATCATAGAAAACATGTTTATGGTCGATGCCCAAGCAATGGTACATCGTGCTTAAAACGCAACCTACCGAGTAAGGTTTGCTCGTTGGGTATTCAGCATACGCGTTGGTTTCACCTATGGCTTGTCCCATTTTCAATCCTCCACCGGCGTAGAGAATAGACATGGCTCCCGGCCAATGATCGCGTCCTGCTCCACCGTTGATCTTCGGCGTGCGTCCAAATTCACCGAAGGACACGACAAGCACATCCTCCGATAGACCTCGTTCGTGAAGATCTTGGACCAAGGCCGCGACAGCCTGATCGTACTTGGGGAGAAGATTGTCCTTGAGTTGCTTGAAATTGTCCCCGTGAGTATCCCAGCCTCCGCCGGCTTGGATGGTAACAAAGGTAACGCCTGCTTCGACGAGGCGCCGGGCGAGCAAGCAGCTTTGCCCGAGGTCATTACGACCGTAGGAGTCGCGGAGGCTTGCGGGTTCCTTTTGGATGGCGAATGCCAATTGGGCTTTATCATTGGTCACCATTTCCATTGCATCGCGATAAAATTTGTCGAGGCCGATGAGGTCCCCTTTGTTGTCGATATCACGGCGAAGATGATCCAACTCTCCTAACAAGACACGGCGACGGTCGAGTCGAGCGATGGGGACTTGGCCGGGAAGTTTCAAATTCCTTACAGCGAACGAGTCTTGGTTGGGATCGCTATCGGGGGAAAAGGGGTTGTACGACGCGCCGAGGTAAGCGGCCTTGCCCAGGGGAAGTAAGCGCGGAAGATTGACGTAGGCGGGTAGGCCTGGTTCATTGGGGCCTCTCATCTTGGCAACAACGCTTCCACACGATGGGTAGATATTGTCATTGACTTCAATAGTGGGCTGGTATCCGGTCAGCATCCATTGGCTGCCCATTCCATGCCCAGCGTTGGTGTGGAACGCTGAGCGAACGATCGCAAGTTTATCCATAATCCGTGCTTGGAACGGGAGATGCTCGCTGATTTGAATACCGGAAACATTCGTTTGTATTGGCCGGAATTCGCCACGAATCTCTGAAGGCGCTTGTGGTTTCATGTCGTACATGTCGATATGGCTGGGACCACCGGCAAGCCAAACGAGAATGACGGACTTCTTGCGAATCGGCTTGATCGAATCCTGCGCGGTCGCTTGTGCTCGCAAAAGATCGGCAAGAGACAGACTCGCCATTCCAGCTCCACCCAAGGTGCCAACCTTGAGGAATGTGCGGCGATTGCTGCCTATATCACTATTCCTTTCGGAAGAACTCAGACGGTAGTAATCCTGGCTATCGTGCATTCCGTGGATTTCGAGCATCGTTAGCTACCTTTAATGGTTGAACATGAACTCGCGAGAGTTCAGAAGAGTCCAAAGTAGATCTTGGTACGCCTCGGGTTTGTTTTCGACCGCATCGACGAAGTATTCGGATTTACTTCGTTCTTCGGTCGTGGGGTATCGGCTCAAAGATCCTAGATACAATTCATCGACGATTTCATTGTGTGTTTTTTGGTCCTTGAGCAATTGTGCAACGATTCCTTGGCCATGGGCAATTTTGTTTTCCGTTTCGTCACTGTTTGCCATGACGAGGACTTGGGCTAGCGTGGCTCCGCTAGAGCGTTCGCATTCGCAGCCTGTAACACGTCGTGGTCGATCAAACGTATCGAGAAAATAGGAGCCAAAGTTCTCGTGGGGGAGATCAACCGCTCGAGCGGAACTGGCCACCCCATTGAATTTAGTCTTCGTGCCTGTCGCTTGGTCCACGGAGTCCAGAAATACTTCTGCGATCATTCGGCGCCCATAGCAACGCGCGAAATTCTGTCGATCTTTCCTGTTGCCCTCTGTCGGTTCGCTGCCAAGTTGGTAAACGTTGCTGTTGAGCATCAGGCGACACATGTGCTTCATGTCGAAACGATGGTCGATAAAGTCTTGTGCCAATGCATCGAGAAGGGGAGGGTTGGAGGCAGGATTGGTGGCCCTCATGTCGTCTACCTCGTGGACGAGTCCTCGGCCGAAGAAGTGTCCCCACAATCGATTCACGAGGGACTTTGCGAAGAACGGATTGTCTGGTCGAGCCATCCAATCGACGAGACCATGGCGTGGATCCTCTTCGGGTGAGAAAAGGGCATCGTCCCCGTTGAGGTACTTCGGTTCCGGTACTTTTCCAGTTCTGGGATTTTTTTCACCGGTGGTAGCAGTCGCACTCGCGAAGTAGGGCGGTGGTTGCCCGAAGCTCTTGCGTCCCAGTCGCGTGAAGAAACCAGCGAGTCCATAGTAATCATCCTGGCTCCATCGTTCGTAAGGATGGTGGTGGCATCGCGCGCACTGCAGCCTTTGCCCGAGGAATACTTGCGCGGTGTCCGAAGTGACTTGATGCAATTGGTCATCGCGGCTTTGCCAGTACCAGTTGATCGCCGGAGCATCTTGCCATTCGCCACTGGCAGCGATGATTCCACGGACAAACTCGTCGTAAGGTCGATTGCGCGAGAGCATATCCTTGAGCCAATTATGAAATGCATAGGAGGCTTGATCGGCACCTGCCAGGTTGGAGTTCCGAAGTATCGACCCCCAACGCAAGGCAAAATAACTTGCGTATTCCGGGGATTCCAGAAGGCGGTCAATCCATAACGCCCGCTTGTCCGGGTTGGTGTCCGCGAGAAAAGTGCGTACTTCGTTGGTGGTTGGAAGTCGACCGTTCAGATCGAGTGTAACGCGTCGTAGGAATGTTGCATCGTCGCAACCCGGAGTAGGGGTCAGTCCAAGTTTCTTCCATTTGTCGACCGTGTGCTGGTCGATGTAATTTCGAGGCGAGAATCCCGGGATTTCGGCAAGCGGATTTCCATGTGGCAGAATCGCGGTGAATACGGATACCTGTCCCATATAGCGTGCCATGATGGCTGCTTCACCGGATTCCTTACCGGCGGTTACGATACCTTCTTCGCTCACATTCGCCACAACGTCGATGTTACTGGCGAACGCAGCTTTTTTGGTAACGTCGACTTCATGTTGATCGCTGTAGGTGGCGACAACACGAAGATTCACAACTTCACCACTTTGCAACACTCTTTCGTTAGGTTCAATGCGAATGGCGAGCAGTCGTGGGGCATTCGGAGACGCTGCGGGTGCACCATCGGCGATCCATTGCCGAAGAATCTGGTACGCTTCACTCGTTGATCCGAATCGAGTGCCCCCTCCATGTGGGACGCCACCGATCGATTTTTGGAGGAGTAAACTTTGGTCGGGGGTGGCAATATTTATCCGTCGGCCCCGCGCGTGCAATACGATTTCTTCGTAATCCGCTCCGGTATCAAATCCAAAGAGAGATAGTTTA
>VGZN01000298.1 GCA_016872635.1 Planctomycetota bacterium
ATCTCCCTCTTGGAAGGAAGAAAGTTCGTCGATGGAATCCTGCAGGATGCCGCCTAATTCAAAATCCCAAAACACAACATTTGACAATACCTCAGTTTGCCGTTCTCGGTGCGAGAAATGGTAGCGGACTGGATTCAAAAAGCTTTCGCCGAGTAATCCACCTTCGCACCAAAGAAAGGGGAGCGGGATATTCCGGTGGTACGAGTTGTAGGATCCGGTGACTAGGGTGATGCTCGGCTACGTCCATGATTGGACAGAGAAACTTAGCAATAAAACGTCTGGAGTCCTCGTCTAGATAGTACTGTTGCGATGGATGATTAAGCGAAGTCCCTTTCTCAAAGTTTCATATGCCAAATCTAAACTCTGTTTCAAATCGTTCGTTTCGTTGTTTCTATGCTGTGACTATTGCCGCAGTGGGATTACTAATCGCCTGTTTTCAATGGGACTCCGATTCATTTGGGTTTCTTGGACCTAAATCGTTCCCAGAACCCCAGATGGTTGGTACGCCTGCGATGGTCGAGCGTGATATCGCGCCTTGGGATGGAGATGCATTCAATGTTTGGATCCCTCTACAAAAAATGGGGGAAGGTCTGGTTCTTGGATCAACCTAAGAATTTGGAAGTCGCCTGAGAAATCGAAAATGAAGTTTGTGTTCCCGGATGAGTCCATGAAAGTCGGGTCCGCGATCTATTTCTCGGATCTCGAATCTCCAAAGGCGATCAACTGGAATACGCAACCTCACCAACGTTTGAAGGGTTGGGTTCGTTTCGATCAAGTGGATAGTGAACTACCGATCCACGGTGAATTCGATTTTGTGACAGAATACTCGGTTCCTCTCAAGGGGCGTTTTGAAGCTCGGTGGTTGAAAAAGAATTGGCTCGGAGACTAGCACGAGCCGAGCGATTCAGTAGACCGGTTCAACGTAAAAGGAAGTAATGGTTTACAATTCACACTGGTTTTCGTTCATGGAATTTGATACCCATGATCGGCGACTTTGATCGACGATGTCCTACGAGGGTCTGTGTGATGGATGAAGGAAAAGAGTTTGGTAAGGGATGGATCAGTGGCACCGCTTCTGTTTCCTTGGCAGTGTTAGGACTCCTGGCTGTTTTTTGCTTTCACTTTCCATCGTATCTCACCATTCCCGATGTGCGGGCCTACTATCCCGTATCTTGGATTCGACTGACGCTGCATCTGGTCTAGGAAACGGCGTTTCTATTGGGACTGACCAGTGTGATGCTTCGGCAAAACAAAGCATTGGGTATGATGGGAATGGGGATCGTTGCAGTTGCGGCGTTGCTCGGTGGATCCCGTGTCGAAATCGACGAATCGCCAACGGACGATTACTACCTAGGTCTCGATTATGCCTTGCTCATTCTGATCGTTTATTCCCTGATCTTCATTCCCTTAGAAAAACTATTTGGGAGACTCAAGCGAAGTGTCTTTCGTGATGGTTGGCAACTGGATGCAACCTATTTTTTCATAAGTACGGTGCTTGTGCAGTTGACGACATATTTGACGCTGAAGCCAGCCTTCGTGCTGTTTTCCTGAACGCAGTTCCCTGCGGTGCAAGAGGTTGTACGATCGCAGCCAATGGTGCTTCAGTTTCTGGAAATCATGTTTTTGGCCGACGTGGTACAATATTGGGTACATCGACTTTTTCATCAGATTCCATGGCTATGTAAATTTCATGCGGTTCACCATTCGGCGGAGGTCATGGACTGGATGGCAGGTAATCGATTGCACTTAGTCGATTTGGCCCTGACGCGAAGACTCATCTACATCCCGTCGTTTGTCTTAGGCTTTGATGAATTTCCAATGCACGCATACATCGTATTTGTATCGTTGCATTCGGTCTTCATACATGCAAACCTTGGGTTTCATCTCGGTTGGTGGCGGCACGTCTTTGCGACACCGCAATTTCACCACTGGCATCACGGCGAAGAAGCTGTGGCTATCGATAAAAATTTCGCGGTCCATTTTCCGTTTTTAGATATGATTTTTGGAACGTTCTTTATGCCTGGGCAGCGTTGGCCTGCCAGTTACGGAGTACACAATGAAGCTGTGCCACACTCCTTTTTGAAGCAATTCGTTTATCCATTTGTGAAGACAAATCGGAACGACGACTAATTGACATCAATAATGCTTCAAGCCGACGATGCCGGCAATCGTCCTCGTTCGTGGGGCGATAGCAAATGTTGAGGCGTTATGTGTCTAGATCAAAATGTCCTCGATGACTTTCCCATGGTCGATTTCAAGACGCTTGCGGCCAGGGATTTCCAAGGTGCGGGAGTTCAGCCCTAACAAATGAAGCACCGTCGCATGGATGTCGGTGACGTAGTGTCCTTCGCCGAGTGCATGGTAGCCGAGTTCATCGGTTTCGCCGTGCACATGACCCCGTTTTATCCCCGCACCAGCGAGCCAAATGGTGAATCCATTGGGATGGTGGTCCCGTCCATCGATTCCACCACCCCGTTTTTCCAAGCCTGGAGTACGTCCGAACTCGGTACAAAATACGACTAGCGTCGATTCCAGCAACCCGCGTTGTTTTAGATCGGCGATAAGGCCTGCAATTGGTAAATCGATGCTAGCGCAAAGCTTGGTGTGATTCTCTTTCAGTTTCTGATGCGAGTCCCAGACCCCGTACGCGGATGGGAATACCTGCACGAACCGAACTCCCCGTTCCACAAGCCTTCGCGCCGCGAGGAATCGCTCGCCCGCCACCTTGGTCGTATCTTGATCCAAACCATAGAGTTTGCGAGTCGCTTCTGTTTCGCTCACCAGATCGATGGCATCGGGTACGGATGCTTGCATGCGGAACGCTAGTTCGTAAGCCCGGATCCGCGCGCGAAGCTCCTCGTCCTCGGGATAGATCGCTCCCGTTAATCCATTGAGCTTACCGATCAGTTCAAATTCACGAGCTTGCTCGTCGACGGCTTGCCTATCGAAGCGTTGCCCAAAGGGTAGTGGATTTTTGGGATCGAGAGTTAGGGGAACTCCCGCATGCTGTGGGCCCAGATAATAGGAGTCGATCGATTGCCTGGTATCGGAGCGTGTAGGGCCTCCTAGGACCACGAACTTGGGGAGGTTGTCGTTAAAGCTCCCCAGGCCGTAGTTGGCCCATGCACCAATGCTGGGTTGCGGTTCATCAAGCCGATGGCGACCAGTATGGATTTGGTTTTCGGCGGCATGATCGTTGTCGGTGGTCCACATGTTTCGTACAAAGCACAAATCATCCACACACTGACCCAAGTGCGGCCACCAATCGGTCACTTCAATTCCGGATTGCCCACACTTCTTCCATCCCACCTGCATTGGATAAATGGTCGGATATACATCCCGAACGTTGATCTCTTCGGCTGGTACTGAGCGAAAGCGTTTTTTATGTAGCTGCGAATGGACAGGGTTTGGGAAGGGAGTTTCCTGATAGGTTTTTCCTGCGTAGTCGTTGAGTGCGGGTTTCGGATCGAAGGTTTCGAGATGGCTGTATCCACCCGAGAGAAACACCCAAATCACCGATTTCGCTTTGCAGGTTCCTTTCGGTGGCTCACTCGGTAGCTCCGTAATTCCGTCAGGGACTAGAGAACTGGACGGGCTCTTGGCGCGAAGGACACCGTCGTGCGCTAACATGGAGCCTAATGCTAGGCCAGTAAAACCCATCCCAAAATCGGCTAGAAACATTCTGCGAGTGGATGTCATAAAATCATCTCGGGACGGTACCGTTGGTACGCACTTATCGAATGGTAATAAAATCGTTGTGATTGAGCAGTACTCGAACCAGGCTGACTCGTTGTGATTGCGTGTCGGGATTTCTGAAAACATACTCCTCGCAGAGTAGCTGTTCCTCGGTGGTGGGGGGCCGATTGAGGATCGTGCGAAAGGCTTCGACGACGAACGCAGTATTTGGAATCGGTTCTATTCTTTTCCATGATGTTTCGATCCTATTTGCAATTAGTGGACTGAGTTCATGCACGAGTGGGCTGTTGGTTAGCGCGAGCGATTGCTGGGGAATAACGGTTCTGGTTCTTCGATAACAGTCACTGGCGTCCGGCCCGTCAAATAGCATTCCGAGCTGACTTTTTCCGTCTTCTTCAGGTTGGCACGAGTAGTAAATCGTTCGACGCCATGTCGTAAAAATATCCTTGTTCTCGAGCTCTTGGCCTCCCATGATGGGATCAAGTTTTCCTGCCAATTCGAGGAGAGCGTCCCGAACGACCTCGACTTCCATCCTTCCAGTATTCATCCGCCAGTACCACTGATTCGCGGTATCTATCTGCTGCGATGGATTGGTTGCGGCAAAGGATTGCCGCTGGTAGGTATTGCTAGTCACCATGAGGCGATGCAAGTGTTTCATGCTCCAGCCGGATTCCATCCATTCCACGGCAAGCCAATCCAAGAGTTCCGGGTGGGTCGGGAGGCTACCGTTTCGGCCAAAGTCAAACACACTCTTTACCAAGGGTTGGTGAAAGTGTCGCATCCATAGGTGATTGACTCCGACGCGAGCCGTTAGAGGATTTTTGATCGAAGTAATCCACTCGGCCAAGGCTTTGCGTCGACCAGTACTGGTTTTCGGGTATTGAGTTGAAAGTGGTTTGTAGGAGAACTGGGAGGGAGAAGTCTCTTGGGAATTTCGGAACGCCATCCCTGCCGCATCTTGCGCGGCTTGCGCAGCCGCGAATCGTTGCAGTGCCGCTTCCAATTCCGTGGCTCGATTGGGGGTATCCTCCGGTTTGGATTCGACGTCTGCCAATGCTCGTGTCGCTTCGAGCGACTCCCAGCCAGCTTTCGCGCTCTCTGCGAGCTTTTCCGCGACGAAGGCGTTTCGGCTTAGTAACTCGATCTGACTGGAATTTGTAGCTTCATTGGGATCGTATTTCGCTTGTTCCGCAAGGATCCGTGCATGCAGGCTATCGCGATGAGTTTGTGCCGATGTGACTTTAGCGGTTGCGACCTCGACGGAAATTCGTCCCCTCATCGCTAATCGCTGGGCCCGTGCGAGTTCGTTCTCCAGCGGACGCAGCTTCCAATTCGGTAAGTTGCGGACGACCTTCGAGAATGCGGGTGCCAGCGAGTAGTCTTTGGCCGATACCCAATCGAGATTACCGACAAGTTCTGTATTTTCCGGATGCTTCGCTGGTTCAAAGTTAAATTCGAGCAACGACGCGGATGATGCGTTCATGCGACGCACGTATTTCCAATCATCCACGACAGCAACAGATCCGGGTCTCGCGTCGAAAAGGATCCCTTTATTAGGATCACCCGAAGGGTTCCATCCATTCAGCGCGATGGTTGCATGATCCACATACAGGTGCTTAGAGTCAGGAGACGATACGGTGAGAGTGCATTGATCTGCCGTTGGGTGCAATATGAATTGGATGAACATCATTGCACTTGCGGATGTGTCGAATTGCCCCACCTCAAATTCATCAAACGACGAGGGTTTGTACGACTTGATTTTGCCCTTTTCAAATCCCACGTAGGTTGCGGTGGCCCCGGTAGCGCTGTTTCGTGTCAGTTGAAAGTTAAAGTGGGAGTCCGCGAGAATGCGAATTAGAAAATAGACTTCGTCCTCTTCCTCGACGGAGTTTATTTCAGGAATAGAGCGATAGATCATTCGACGTCCAGTAGAAGCATCGAACAAGAGCGACTGCTCACCACTGAGGGGATTAGCCCCCGAAGGGCTTTCGGCGTGGCGAGCTTGGTTTATTTGGGATTCCAGTAACTTTACTTTTTCAAATGCCTCTTGTTCTTGCTTTGCAAGTTCAGGTGTGGCAGATGGATCGTAAAGTTTGGATTGGGCGGTGGAGAGTTCCTGTTTTGCTGATGCTAGCGCAGTCTCAGCTTCTCCCATGACTTCGGCGATCAAGGAGTCGTCCAATCCCGGATACCACGCTTTGGGTGGCAACTGAATCGTCCCGAGCGGCTGATGAAAAGCGGTTTTGAGAAAATCCGGGACGTTCGGAGCGATCGATCCTCGATTGGGTAATCGATTGCGTTCATCACCTCCGGTATAGAACCACGTAGGTGCCTCGTGGTTTTTATCAAAGATGCTCACTCTGCCGAGGCGTTGAACTTTTCTTAGGGTACTGTATTCGTACTCTTGAAAGGGACCCGGGTCCGCTTGGCCAGGAACGCGGTCTTGGCGGACGGAGATCGGTTCAAAGAAGGCTCGAAATTGAAAGTAGTTTTCCTGGGAGATAGGATCGTATTTGTGATCGTGACAGTGAGCGCAGTGGAATGTCAATCCGAGGAACGCTTTACCAGCGTGTTCGACATTACTTCGCATCCAATCGTTGGGGTTCAATGCATACCAATTGCGAATCAGATATCCCGTTGCGACAGAGGATTTCGGATCGCCTGGATGGATCTCATCAGCAGCGAGCATATCGCGAATCATTTGATCGTACCCTACATCATCATTGAGGGATTGAACGATCCAATCGCGCCATCGCCAGATCTGAGGTGCACTGTTCCAGACGTCTGGAACGTAGCGTCTTCCGAACCAATCGGCGTATCGCCAAACGTCCATCCAGTGGCGTCCCCAACGCTCACCGTACTTAGGCGATGCGA
>VGZN01000299.1 GCA_016872635.1 Planctomycetota bacterium
TTTTGTACCTACTTCGATGATCCAGACACCTTAACCGAAGATGATGACTCTATTGTGTGTATCTGTTTGACACGCCTACCATCATCCCAGCATAATGCCAGCGTATGTGATTGAACGCTCATGCGTTGGAATGCAATCGCATTTTTCTGATTCTCCTTCCGCTGCAATTACGCATCACTAACATGACATTATTTTCTCTACGCAATACTCGATGTACCTTCATGAACTCGGTCACTCCTCGATCCTGGATGATGGTCGTCGTATTCGTATGCCCTGGGTTTGCGCAATCTCCTAAATCTTTGGAGACACTCGTCGTGGATTTAGGGAAAGAAACCAAAATGGATTTGGTGCAATTACCTGCAGGGGAATTCATGATGGGAAGCACCCAGGCCGAAAAGGATTGGGCGACCGGTATCGAGGGCGGCGCGCAACCGGGAACAGTACGCGAATCGTATGAAGGCGAGGCACCTCGCAAAGTAAAAGTCACCAAGCCATTCTGGATGGGTCGCACCGAAGTTACTGTCGGTCAGTTTAGGCGGTTTGTCGAGGAAACAGGGTGCGTGACCGACGCTGAGAAACCAGGTGGGCACACCCAGTGCTTCAACCCGAAATGGACAAGCTACAGATTTAGATCGTCTGTGATTCATCCGTGGGATCCCATGCCAGGAAAAAGTTGGCGTGATCCTAATTTTCAGTTTCCCCTCCAAGACGACTTCCCAGTGGTTTGTGTCAGTTGGACTGATGCGAAAGCGTTCACAACGTGGCTCAATCAGCAAGCCGCTGTAAAACAGAACCTTCCCGTGGATTACGAGTATCGATTGCCCACCGAAGCAGAATGGGAATACGCGTGTCGAGGTGGACGGAAAGACAGCACCGCGTATTGGTGGGGAGATGATCTCGCCGACGGCGAAGGCCGTTTCAATATCTCTGCCGTCGATTTCCTGCCGGATCGGAAACAGAAGTGGCCATTAGCGAGCGCTCCGTGGAGCGATGGATTCTCCTTCGTAGCTCCCGTTGATCATTTTGGCGAACGAGGAAGGAATGGGTTTGGGATCGCCGATATGTGTGGGAACGTATGGGAAGTCGTCCTCGATCACTTCGATCCAACGGGCGGGCATGAGGAATTGCACACGACGAAAGGCAACTATCGTCCGGTATGCAAAGGAGGCAACTACTTCGATGTACCAGGCAATGCTCGTTGTGCGGTACGTCTGGGGCTCGCTGGTCCGAATTACTCCGATTCACGCGATGGCTTCCGTGTCTGCCTGGGCCCTGTTATCGCCGCAGCAGAGAGACCATGAAAAAGGACTGGAAATGAACGGAGTATCGGTTTCGCGTCGCTCGCATCATAGAGGCAGGAGGAGAGTCACGCAGAGACACTGGGGGGAGATGCCCTACATTTTGCTTGAGTGCTTAATCCGTGCAATCAATAAGAACCTGCCGAAGCCGATGGTGCAAATGTTCAGTGAACAATTGTCGTGAGGTCACGCACCGAGCGACGGACAACGAGGTGCCCGGGAACTTGGAGAGAAAGAAATTCGTCGCCCTGCAAAAGCTTCAAAATCGCCTTGGCAGCATGATGTCCCATTTCTCGAGCAGGTTGGTGGTAGGTGGTTAGGGGAGGAGTCATGTAAGCCGATTCGAGCTGATCATCGAATCCGATGATGGATACGTCGTCTGGAACTCGTAGTCCATGTTGATCAAGCGCTAAGCGCGCACCGAAGGCAGTCAGATCATTGGCCGCAAAAATCGCGGTGAACGGCTCCCCACGTTTGATCAGTTCCCTGACTGCAGAGAGTCCTGAATCAGGGGAAAAATCGCTCTCTACCATCAATCGCGGATCGGGTACGATCCCAAACTCTTCGAGAGCGCGCGTGTAACCTTGGTGGCGTTCGATCGCATCGGCGTGGTGAGACAGTCCGCGAATGATTGCGATTTTTCGGTGCCCGCAGTCGAGTAAATGTCGAGTTGCTTCATAACCTCCATGAACATTGTCCATGGATATGCATCGATAGTTAGAATCTGAAAACCGTCGGGCAACGATGACGATTGGCAATTCGTTGCAGCATTCTTGGATCTGCTGGCTTGAGATGCTTCCTCCGATCAAAACGAGTCCATCTACCCGTCGGCCGACGAGGGATTGCAATGCAGACAGTTCCATAGGGATCTGCCACCGACCGTCTGCAAAGATCGGTGAATAGCTAGAGGGGGAGAGTCCAGCAATTACCCCTTGGGCGATCGCATCGTAGAACGGGCTCCCCATGTTCTGAGTCAAAACGCCGATGGTCATCGACCGCCCAGATGCCAGGCTTTGCGCGACGATGTTTGGCTTAAACCCTAGACGACGGGTAGCGGTCAAAACCGCGTTTTTCTTATCGGGGTGTACTGCGACTCTGCCTTGAAGCACTCTCGAGACCGTGCTTTTCGAGACCCCCGCGACCTTGGCGATATCGTCGATGGTGACTTTATTCATGGCTCAAGTGTAACACGTGTGAAACCGGTTGCAACGGTTGTCCTGCGCCTAAGTGCTTGCGTTCTAGGCATTAAGCCGATATCCTGAAACCGGTTTCATGATGGCTTTTGGGCGTTTTTTGTTCCAGAAGGCTTCGTCCAAATTGCGTGCAGCGCCACCGAAGCAGTCATGGGCCGGCAGGTTCTCCGAGGGTTCGATCCGCGAAGGCCAGCTCCTTTCCAACAGTCCTCTTCTATCAGGTGGTGGGGTTTTTCATGGCAGAGTCGGGTGGTTCGAAGGTCCCGTTTGGACAGAAGCTAGCGTTCGGTTTTGGCATGCTCGCCAATCAGATGTTCCCTGCCGCATTGGGCGTATTCTTGGTGGTCTTGGTTCAGGATCTCGGATTTCCACCGCTAGCATGGGGATTCATCTTCTTTGCACCGCGTGTCTACGATGCGATCACGGATCCGATCATGGGTTTCATTTCGGACAACACTCGATCGCGATGGGGGCGACGTCGTCAATATGTATTCATTGGGGGACTGATTCTCGGCATCTCGTACATCGCCATGTGGCAGCTTTATCGGGAGAACAGTATTCCATTCAATTTTATCTATTTCATGCTCTGCTCTATCCTCTTCTACACTGGACTGACCATCTTCAGTGTCCCATACGTAGCGATGGGTTATGAGATGAGCGACGATTTTCATGAGCGGACCAGCATCATGGCGGTCGCTCAATTTATCGGCCAATGGGCATGGGTAATCGCACCATGGTTTTGGGTAATCCTCTACGATCCGCAATGGTTCCCGAACGCGGATACGGGGGTGAGAGTTCTGTCGATATGGGTCGCGATCCCTTGCACCTTATTGGCAATCGTTCCTGCGATCTTCATCAAGGAGCCTTCGACGCTCGGGCGTACCGACTTTTTACCCATCAACATAGGCTCGGTGGGAAAAAGTCTCGTCGAGATCTGTCGCACCAGTTATGAGGCATTTGCAATTCCTCAATTTCGCAAGCTAGCGATCGCCACCTTCTTAGTCTTCAATTCGTTCAATATCATCGCATCGTTCACTTTCTTTATCATCGTGCATTACCTCTTCAACGGCAATGCTGCGAATGCTGGTGTGTGGCCTGCTCTCCATGGATGCGTGGGTGCGTTGATCACCACCTTTTTCGTGATTCCGATCGTCGCCGCAGTCTCGAAGCGGTTCGGTAAAAAGTGGACATTTATTTGGTCGCAGGCCATTTCGATCATCGGCTACTTGCTCTTCTGGTTTTTGTTTGTACCGGGCAAGCCTTACTTGTTCCTTTTTGCATTACCACTGCATTCCTTTGGGATAGGTGGACTCTTTACCTTGATGATGTCCATGACTGCAGATGTTTGCGACATCGATGAACTCAACACAGGAAAGCGAAGAGAAGGTGTTTTAGGGGCGGTTTATTGGTGGATGGTCAAATTCGGCAACGCGTTCGCGGGTTTGCTGGGTGGATTGATATTGTGGTTCGTGGGTTTCCATCCAGAATCCGTCAGTGAATCCGCGATGACCGGAATCCGCTTTTTCTATGTCTTCTTACCAATCGCGGGAGTGCTTGGGGCGATCTGGGTGATGTGGAACTATGACATCACTGAAGAAAAAGCCATGGAGAATCGGAAGTTGCTCGACAGCCGACGGCAATAAACAAACTGAGCCACTCAGTTTGTCTCCCAATTGAAAAACAGACAAGAATCGATGGCAAAGGCAATGGAACGGTGTGATCAAGTGGTTGAGGTAACAGGTCTCTGCGTGGAACTCGATGGGGAGCGGTACTACCGCATTTCCAACTCCGATCGAATGCCCGAGTTCATGATGTCGCTGGTTGGTTCCAGTGATCACTGGATGTTCATTTCTAGCGCCGGAGCGCTAACAGCAGGGCGATGCAACCCCGATAATGCATTGTTCCCTTACGCGGCCGACGATCAACTGTCGGCCGCGATTCAGTCGACCGGATCGTTCACTCGAGTCAAAGTCTGCACACGGGACGGCATCGACCTTGCTTCAACGGTTTGGGAACCATTCACCGGCGAGATCCGAAGCAGTTGCATCTCAAGGAATCTGTATAAAACTCCTCTTGGTAACAAAATACTTTTCGAAGAGGTAAACGAGGAACTCCAATTGGTATTTCGCTACCGATGGGTTTTTAGCGATCGCTTCGGATTTGTTCGCAGCTGCCGTTTGGAGAATCGAGGGGAGACCCGATGCAGTCTCGAACTTCTCGATGGGTTGCAAAATCTGCTGCCATACGGATTGAGTAGCGAGTTCCTGATGCGATTCAGCAATCTTGCAAACGCCTACAAGAAGTGCGAACTCTTATCGGATTCAGGGTTGGCGATCTATTATCTCAGCTCTATTCCCACGGACCGGGCGGAACCGTGCGAGGGATTAAAAGCGACTACGGTGTGGCAGCTAGGGCTATCGCCTCGAGCGACGCTATTGTCAACCGATCAGGTGGAGAAATTTTACAGTGGGGCACCATTGTGCAATGAAGTGGACGTGCGGGGAAAATCTGGTGCTTTTCTGGTGCATCACGGATCGGACCTCCGTGCGGGCGAGTCCCTGTCGTGGAAGATAGTGGCAGAACTTCAGCAAGATCACTCAGATATCATCGCGTTAGATCAAACGCTTTGCCGATCGCCGAAGATCGATAGCGATGTTCTCTCGGATATTGAATCCGGAGAGCGAGAATTACGGAGAATTGTCTCTTCGTCCGATGGATTGCAATGTGGCAGCAATATTCGACGCACGGATCGCCATGCCTCTAACACGATCTTCAATGTGATGCGAGGTGGTGTACCTCTCGCTGGATATCGCTTTCCTGCAACGGATTTTCGGAAGCATATTCGAGGATTCAACGTCGATGTTTTTGAACGGAATCGCACCGAATTAGAACGACTTCCTAAGCAAATGGATGTTCGTGAGCTTCACGAACTTCTCAAGCACTCAGACGACGCAGATCTACTCCGGCTGGTCCATGAATACTTGCCATTGGCGTTCAGTCGTCGCCACGGAGACCCTACTCGTCCATGGAATCGTTTTGCAATCCATCTAAAATCGGAAACCGGGGAAACGATCCTCAACTATCAAGGAAATTGGCGAGATATTTTCCAGAATTGGGAAGCTCTTGCGGTCTCGTTTCCTGAGTTTTTAACGTCGATGATTTGTCGATTCGTAAATGCGACTACGGCCGACGGATACAACCCTTACCGATTGACCAAAGATGGATTCGAATGGGAAAAACCAGAACCACATGATCCATGGTCCAATATCGGCTATTGGGGGGATCACCAAATCATCTATCTTTTGAAATTGCTCGATGCGAATCGAAAGTCCGATCCGGAGGGAATCGGCCGTTTAATGCTGCAGAAAATTTTCACCCATGCGAATGTACCCTATCGCATCAAGGACTTTCAGCAGATCAAGAAAGATCCGTGCGCTACGATCGAGTTTGACTATGATTTGGACCGAATTATCTCTGTGCGCGTCGCACGCCAAGGTGCGGATGGCAAGTTGCTGCATAATCAATCCGACGAAATTCATCGTGTAACGCTTTTTGAAAAAATGCTAACACTCACGTTAGCAAAACTCACCAATCTGGTTCCAGATGGGGGAATTTGGCTAAACACACAGCGTCCAGAGTGGAACGATGCGAACAATGCATTGGTTGGAAATGGACTCTCTGTGGTAACTGCATGTTATCTGTACCGTTGGTGTGGCTACATGGAGCAATGGTTAGAACGCGTCGAGGAGGCATCGTTCTCCATTTCTGACGAGGTGGTGCATCTATTTGATGCGATTTATTCAGTTTTAAAGACGCTGTGGAGTGATGATGCGAATGGGACTGCAGGTACCTCGGGTTTTATGACCGCGAAGCGACGGCAAAAGATCGTCGAGGCCTTGGGGACAGCGGGAAGCGATTACCGTAATCGCATGTATCGTAATGGACCATCTGGCAAATTTTCACTCTTGGAGCGATCCTCGTGCAAAAGCTTTTTGGCAAGTGTTCGGATTCGATTGGAATCAACAATC
>VGZN01000300.1 GCA_016872635.1 Planctomycetota bacterium
CACGTCCGCTGAGTCTTCGGGGTCGAGAGAATCTCCATTGTCAAATTCCAACTTGCCAAATCTCGACACGTGCATTTTTCCTGTGGGAAGCTAAACATTCAAACCAACGATGCTTTCGGACGAATCGTTATTCCGCTCAGGGAGAGAGACATTGTAATTCATTTTTTCTCAATACAAACGGACTGCATTCCATGGAAAAGAACGCAAAAACACTCGACCTAAAATACGGTCCTTGGGAACGAGACCGACTCTGCCTACATGGATGTTGTTGGGGAGGTTAGCGGGTCGCAACCTTGCAACTCCTTGTATACCAGTTTCGAACTCAGGAAAGATCCCCTCGGGTGCAACAAAGATGTGCCCGGCCTCGACCCGGAACTCAAATTCTGCAACGTGATCCATGGATTCGCTTGGTTGCCAACCGAACTGTTGGTTATCGACGTAAAGAGTCTTGTTTCGCCATGCCACGACTTGACCAGCTTCTGCAACTTGGCGACCGAACCGTGTTCCTTCGATACGAAAAACCACGGGCGCGTTTTGGATGCGAAGGTTAACATCGACCCGGCCAACGTTGTAAGCCACTAATTGACCGATTTCGGTCTGGCTGTTATCGGCATACCAAACGACATCACCAGGGTTAATATCCGTAGTTTGACCATTGAATCGGATCGGAGTTGCAAAGGCGCCAATGGTTCGGATCGTCCCTGCATAAATTACGCCGAGTGCAATCGCCACCACGCCCATGAAACGAACACGGGTCCCCCAGTCCTCCTCCCGCCGGAAAAAGATATCTGCGATCGATATCGCGTGCAGTGCAAAGAGCAAGCCGAGGCAAACGCTGCCCAATTCCGTTCCCGCCAAGGAGGTGGAAAGGAACAGCAGGAGTATCCAGCCCCCCAACCAAAACCAACCTGCCGATTCACCTCTCAAGCGTTGTTGAAGTCCTCCGACGAGCAATGAAAGGTAATCGCCAAGGGTCCATCGAAAGCCAAACTCTTTTTGGCCCGTACGTAGTGCATCGTTCGCTGCGTCTACCGCGCCGAAGCGAATGCGGTTAAACGTCGAAGTTAGCCAACTCGGGAAAACCTTTCCCCACTTGCTAGCGCGCGGAGGATTGACGTCGATCTTATCCAGCGACAAGGTCGCCTGGCATCGACCGCACCGTTTCATCCCGGGCATATTGTTGAAGTCACAGCTAGGGCATTGCATCTGGCAATCCTTAGGAACTTGGGCTAGCTAGCGTTGGTTGCGGATTTCGATCCGATTCTGGGCATGAACTTCGCTCTCGTAAAACTCCGAGGTCATGGTTCGCCCTTCTTCCTTACCGAGGATCTCGGCCAATGCTTCTGCAACGTCCAGACACCGTTTTCCTTTAATGCCGATCGTTTTGATCGTCACTCGACCGTGTTTGTCTACTTCGATTTCAATTTCTTCTTGTGCCATTTTTGTATCTTCCGTTGGTGCAACTGTGCTTTGATGAACCCAGATGGAGACTGGAATTACCAGTTTCGAACGCGGATTTTGACCGATTCGTTCTCCGTCATTTCCTCATCGACGATAGTCAGACCTCGATTTGTGAGTTCAGAGACGATCCGGTGGTAGGCGTATTGCTGAGTCACGCGGCCTAGAAGGTCTTCGCCGATCGCGCGGAGTTGCGATTTAGAGACACTTTCCCCTTCCATGCATATTTGCAACGCCCCTTTCGAGTCCCGTTTGAATGTTGCCGTGATCCCATCGCGTTCGACGACGATGGCTTCATCGGTGCCAAAGGTATCGGTGAGGACTTCGCTATCGTCGACCTCGATGGTCTCCCGCGTTTTCGATTTCATCTGCGCTGCGATATTTGAAGCATGATGCTGGACCGAAGTAAAGCCGCTGGTCGCAATGGCAGCGGTCACCGCTGCGGTGATCATCGGCCAATTGGCGATAACGATTGGGGCAACGACCAAAACTGTACTCATTTTTCGCTCCTCTGTTTATTCCATCCGACACGTTTCATCTTGGCCTACACGTCATCTTCGGCAACACGCGGAATCAGCTTGGTTGCAAAAGCGATTACAACTCGATTTTGCGTCGCGTAATGCTTTGTTCGTCAATCCCTAAGGATTTGCTCGCTGGTCGAGCGCGTCCCTGCGACCATTCACGCAATCGCGACAATTCCTCATGCATGGTTTTCGACAGGGGGACTGTTTCGCGCACGCTGTTTTCGAGAAGTGCGGTGTCCATAGCAACCCCACCGCTGAACTCGTCGAACATCGCCGAAATAATCGCTTCTTCGATTTCTGCTCCGTTGAAGCCAGCAGTCAAATCGCTGAGGCGTCCAAGGTCGAATTTCGCAGGCTCCCTTGCTCGTTTCTTTAAATGGATTGCAAATATCTCTTTCCTCTCGGAGTGGTCCGGAAGATCGACGAAAAAGATTTCATCGAGTCGTCCTTTGCGAAGGAGTTCCGGAGGAAGTTGGCTGATATCGTTAGCTGTCGCAATAACAAATACCGAGGACTTCTTTTCAGACAACCATGTCAATAACGAACCAAAAACGCGCGATGATGTTCCTCCATCGCTCCCGGACGACGACGTCGCGCCAGCAAATGCTTTATCGATTTCATCGATCCAAAGAATCGCTGGCGAAACGCTTTCGGCGACCTGGATAGCCCGGCGTACATTTTCCTCGCTGGACCCGACCAAACTGCTAAACATTCGACCCAGATCGAACCTCAGAAGAGGCACATGCCACAAACTCGCAGCGGCTTTAGCACAAAGGCTCTTTCCACATCCTTGAACGCCTAGCAATAGAACACCACGCGGTGGCAATAGCCCAAACTGCTTGGCTTTGTCCGTGAACGCTACGCTTCGTTTATTCAGCCACGTTTTGAGATTGTCGAGTCCTGCAACATTGGAAATATCTTCGACGGTATCGCAGTACTCAAGCAATCCATCCTTCTTGATGATTTGTCGCTTTTCACTGAAAACGATATCGATGTCATCGGCGGTCAGTTGGTTATCCGTAACCAACGTTTTGGCGAAGACATTTTCAGCTTCTTTAAGAGTTAAACCCCGAGCTGCTTGCAACAATTGCTCTTTTGCAACTGGGTTCAGATCGATTTTCACTTTTGGATTATCTTTGACCTCGTCCACGATGCGGTCGAGCAATTTGCCAAAGTCCCGGGTGTCCGGAAGTCCAAACTCGACCAATGTGATGTCCTTCGATAGCTCCGGTGCGATCTTGACGAGCGGAGACGTAATGATGATCGATTTGTAGCTGTCGCGTATTTGATAGGCGACATCGCGCAGCTTGCGAATAATCGTGAGATTGCATCGTTCATCGCAGGTGAATCGATGAAAGTCCTTGAAGAGATAGATCGATGGCTCGACATGCTGGATGACTTGATCGAGTGCCACCAACGGATCCATGGTATTGTTCGATCCGTTCTTTCCTGGTCGTGATTCACTGCCGACTTTGATCAGTCCCTGCGTGATCGTCCACGTATAAAGGTGCTTTTTGCGAGCATTGGCGATCTGGCGAAGGCTTTGCTCGACCCGTTCTTCTTCCCAAGTCGAAACGTAGATGATCGGATATCGAGCCCGAATCAAGACGTCGATCTCTTGGGTCGCCGGACTTGTTTTGTTCCGCGATGGGGAGGGTGATGCCCCTGCGTCGGAGGTGGATTCCATCGATGGATCTGGCACAGAACGAATTCCTGGTCGAACTTGTTAAGCGGGATGACCTTTGGATTGCGGTCTCGCGAATCGCAATTTTTTCGCAGGTGAGAAAAGGAGTCGAGGGCCGATCGACGCCTGTGAATCGGCGATCATCTGGTCCTTGGTTCACCCCAGTATATCAGAATTGCAATCGCGTTTCTCTGGATCCGTTGGAGGCTTTGGATGCGAGCGAGAGATCGCGTCCAAAAGTGAATGGGATTCTCCGCATAATCGCGAGGCAACCGTCGGATCCGTAGGGGATTGCAGCAGACTCAAAATCTCAAGAACCTGGCCTGAGGCGCCGAAGACGAAGATCCTACCATCGGGCATGATTTCTAATTCCGTCACCGAAGTCTCTTCTTCCGCATCCATGTTGATCGCTCCTATCCCAATGAAGTAAGTACGACTGGTAAACTGCGACGTCCAATGGTGTAGGGTGCCGCTACTTATACAAGTCGCAGGCCCCTCGATCTCGCTAGATCTTTTGCGGCTGCGGCCTCTTTTTTGGTGATGAACCCATGAAGCAATGGGTGGTGCTTCGCCTGCCACTTCGGCAAATATCCATCGCGCAGACTGAAACGGACGTCCGGTAAATTCTCCGAGATCCAATCGACGAGAGGGAGAAAACAGCAATCGAAGTGACTTGGTAACAGCAGGTGCCTTACAATTAAAGTACCTCGCGCTTGGACATGCTTCAGGTTGCGAGTGACCGTTTCGACATAGCGAGGGACTCCGGCGATTTCCGACGCGCAGCGGTTATTTCCGAATTTGAAATCGGCCACGTAGTATTTCGCGATTCCATTGAGCAGGTCCAGCGCATCCGTGGTAGCGTAGAAGTCGGACTTCCAAACGATATCGGGTAGATCGACTATCTCCCGCATCGCCTTGAGGATTCCAGGCAAATGAATCGTGGGTTCACCTCCCACCCATTGCAGGTTCTTGGCTCCCTGAGTCCTGCCCCAAGCGATCGCTGTTTGTAAAAATTCGGAAGTCAGTGGGGTTCCTATCCTCGGGTTGAATGCGTTCTCTTCGGCAATGCAGAATTTGCATCGCAAATCGCAACCCGATGTGTAGAAGAGGTGCGATGGTACCAATTCGGGTTCTTCGCCCCACTCGACGCGGTGGCGGAATACACGAACTTCATCCGTGGCATGGCATTTCCCCCGTACCCCGTTGGATCGATCATTTCCGCAATGATGTTCGCACAGATGGCAACATTTCAGGTGCCTTTGTGCGTGCTCGGAATGATGCGTAAGCACGAGTTGATTCATAGTCGCGGGCAACGCATCAAAAGTAGTTGGAAAGGTGTTGGATGACCTTGTTGATGGAAGATACGTCTTTACGCGAACAACGGTAGTATCGGTTTGCCTTCATCGAGCAATTGGTAGGGACGGCCCTGGCTATCGGTCGCTTGCAAGTTCTCCACACCGACCGCATGATAAACGGTCTTGGCAATATCCGCTGGAGTCACCGGATTGTCGGCTGGGTATTCGGCATAACGATCGGTCGTTCCATACGTTTGGCCACCTCGGATCCCACCTCCTGCCATGAGAACACTTTGGCAATGGGTCCAGTGGTCTCGCCCGGCGCCACTGGTTCCGCCCGATCGCGGATCGCCGATCTTCGGCTTGCGTCCCATCTCGCTGGTCACCATTACCAGCGTTTGGTCGAGAAGCCCTCGCCGATGCAAATCACCTAGCAACGCTGCAAACGCACGATCGAACTCGGGCAGTAAGTGTTTTTTGAGGCATTCAAAATTGTTGCCATGCGTATCCCATGCTCCCTCGCTTTTGCAAGCATCAGCGATCTTCTCATTCTCTTTCCAGAAAATGGTGACGAATGGAACACCCGCTTCGACCAATCGGCGTGCCAGCAACAAGCTCATCGCATTGACTGTGGATCCATAGGAATCTCGCACGGCTTCCGATTCCGAGGCGAGATCAAAGGCTTTGGTGGTTCCGGCCGATAAGAGCAATTGCATGGAACGCTCTTGCTGCTTCGTCCAATGGGACTGGCGTGCGGCCCGATCTAAATCGCGCTGAGCCCTATTCATCCGCTGCAGCAACTCGGTCCGCGATTGCAATTGGCTCGCGGTCGTGTCGCCGGTGAGTGCCAACGATGGGGCTTGGAATTGTAATGGTGTCTCCAAGGACCCATCGACATAGAGGGGATCGTACTCCACGCCGAGCTTCGCCGCAAATTGACCAGGTCGCGTGTAAGGAGCCTTGCTCGGTTTGTGAGGCAACGTTACGACGTTGGGCAAATCGGAACGCGGTTGGACTCTCGAACCGACCACGCAACCCATGAACGGCCAGTCGTCTGGATAAGGCCTGCGGTCATTCCCTAGCGACAAAAACGTTGGATCGGGAACATGCCCAGTCAGATTGTAGTAGTAGCCAGCATGGTGGTCGTTGGTACTGACGGACGCTCCCACCGATCGAATGATCGCGAGATGATGGGATTGCTGTGCCACGAGCGGTAAATGCTCACAGAGTCGAACCCCCGGGGCGCTGGTCGCTATCGATTGGAAGGGGCCTCGGTACTCCAACGGCGCCTCAGGCTTCATGTCCCATGTGTCGATATGCGAAGCGCCTCCGCAGAGGAAAAATAGGATCACCGATTTGGCTTTGGGATGTTTCGTCTCCGTCTGATCGCCTGAGCCTTGATCGGCTTCTCCTGGGTTCAACATTCCGTGAGCGAACCTCGGCAAGCCGATCGGCAAGCCGGCTAGAACGCGAGAAGATGCGACGAGAAAATCGCGGCGTTGGGTTCGAGCGAAACGTTGCATCCGTAATAGCGCCTTTTACGTG
>VGZN01000301.1 GCA_016872635.1 Planctomycetota bacterium
CTTGCGAATCTTCGTCATCCGATCTACCCGAATCGGTCCATAATCGTCTGTTGCTGGCACCCCAGGCTTGCCATCAGCCGCAGGCTTGGCCGATGCACTTGCCTTCGGTGCAGGAGCAGATTCAACCGCGGTGGTTGCTGCCGTTCCTTTGTGAGCTTGTGCTGATTGATTCGCATGTCGCACCACGGCAATCACGTCGTCGCGGGTGATTCGCCCACCCTCTCCAGTCCCGGCAACCCCGCCCAGGTCGACGCCGACTTCGCGAGCGAAGCGGCGGATTGCAGGCCCAGCAGGAATGACATCGTCACCGAATGGAGACGACTCGGCCGCAGGCGTAGCGAGCACGGCCGGAGCAACAGGTGCCACTGGGGCGGGCGGCACAACAATCGGTGCAGGCTTGGCGGGTGAAGGTTTGGCCGGGGCAGAACTAGGTGTTTCCGCAACGGGCTTGGTCGCGGCCGGCGTTGGTGCGACTGCTGGTGCGGTTGGAGCGGGGGTTGCGGTTGGTGCTGGAGCGGCAGGAGGAGCGGATGCGGCTGATGCCCCGCTAGCTTCGAGCGTCGCGAACACTTGGCCGACCTTGACCGTCTCACCTTCTTTCACCGTGATCGAAAGTATCTTGCCTGCGGCTGGACTTGGGACCGAAACTGTCGCCTTGTCCGTTTCCATCTCCAACAGCGACTGCTCTTTTTTGACAATATCGCCAACCTTAACGAGGACCTCAAGAACATCTCCTGATTCGATTCCTTCGCCGAGCGACGGGAGCTGGATTTCGGTAGCCATGAACTTCGCTTGATCTATCGTCTAATGGATTGAAACATCTAAGGAAAAAGGCACACAGGACATTGCACAGGGCCTGATGCGTCAGCTTTAAATTCGTTACGCAAACAACGGGTTTTGCTTTTCGGGATCGTAATCCAAATCACGAATGGCCTGAGCCACCTCGGAACCCGGAATGGTTCCGGCACGACTCAAACGATACAGGGAAGCGATTGCCACCGACGCGGCGTCCACTTCAAAGTGGCGGCGCAACGCAGGTCGCGTCTCGCTTCGCCCCATTCCATCGCACCCCAACACGTAATAATCCTGATCGAGGTAAGGCATCAGCTGTTCACCCACCGCGCGAACATTGTCGCTGGCCGAAATGATCGGACCAGATACACCTTCGAGCGTTGTTTGGATGTAGCTCTTCTTCGTGGGTTGATCCGGATGAAGCATGTTCCATCGTTCGCAGCTCTGGGCATCGCGACGTAGCTGCGTGTAGCTTGTGACGCTCCAAACATCGCTAGCGATCCGATACTTCTCGGCCAGGATTTTCTGGGCTTCAATGACATGCCGCAGAATAGCACCTGAACCGAACAACTGCACACGAGCGCGTGCGCCTTCAACCTCGACCGACTTGAATCGGTAAATACCCCTAATAATGCCTTCTTCAACACCCTCGGGCATCGCGGGCATTTCGTAATCTTCGTTGTGCACGGTGATGTAATACAAGGCGGTCTCGTTCTCTTGATAGAGACGACGCATTCCATCCAAGATAATGACTACTGTCTCGTACGCCCAAGCTGGATCGTAGGCACGCACAGTGGGGAAAGCCATCGCGTTGAGGTGACTGTGCCCATCTTGGTGCTGGAGACCTTCGCCATGGAGCGTCGTGCGACCGGCAGTCCCCCCGATGAGGAAACCTTTGGCTCGCATATCAGCCGCTGCCCAGATTGAATCGCCAACGCGTTGGAACCCGAACATCGAATAGTAGATATAAAAAGGAATCATATTGATTCCGTGGGCGGAATACGCAGTTCCCGCCGCCACAAAGCTACTCATGGATCCACATTCGGTGATTCCTTCCTCGAGGATCTGCCCGTCGCGAGCCTCTTTATAGTACGACAACTGATCCGAATCGACTGGCTCATACAATTGACCCGCATGGGCGTAGATGCCAATCTCTCGGAACATCCCCTCCATACCAAAGGTCCGTGACTCGTCGGGAACAATCGGCACAATGTTGGGACCGATTTTCTTGTCCTTGACCAAACGCCCTAGCAATCGCACGAACCCGTTTGTGGTCGTGATTGTCTTACCGTCAAGCTGCTGGTTCATGAACTTGCGATAATCATCCAATGTCGGGGTTTCCGTGCTCGGATGCGTTGTCGGGCGGCTTGGGATCGGACCTCCGAGAGCAGCACGACGCTCCTTCAAGTACTTGATCTCAATGCTGGTCTCAGGCGGCTTGTAGAAGGGAGCTGTGGCGACTTCGTCGTCTGAGATAGGAATTCCAAAACGGCTTCGGAACTCGAGCAGCTCCTTCTCATTCATTTCCTTCTGATTGTGGGCGATATTCCGACCTTCCCCGGCCTCGCCTAGGCCATACCCCTTGATGGTCTTCGCCAAAATAACCGTTGGCTGTCCTTTGTGCTCTACGGCTGCTTTGTAAGCCGCATAAACTTTCTCAGGATCGTGGCCGCCTCGCTTCATCTTCTGAAGCTTTTCATCCGAATAATTAGCGACCAAGTTCAACAGCTCAGGGTGTTTTCCGAAGAAATGCTCACGGATGTAAGAGCCAGTCATCCCTGTATACTTTTGGTACTGTCCATCCACGACCTCGGTCATGCGTTGTGCCAAAAGGCCAGACTCGTCGTGCTCGAGCAAGGGATCCCAATCCGTTCCCCAAACCACCTTGATGACGTTCCAGCCAGCTCCTCGGAACACGGCTTCTAATTCTTGGATGATTTTCCCGTTACCTCGCACTGGACCGTCGAGCCGCTGCAAATTGCAATTCACGACGAAAATTAAGTTGTCGAGTTTTTCCCGAGATGCCAGTGTGATCGCACCCAACGTCTCAGGCTCATCGCATTCACCATCCCCCAAGAACGCCCAGACTTTCTGCCCCTTGGTGTCCTTCAGACCGCGATCATTTAAATACTCGTTGAATCGAGCTTGATAGATCGCCATGATTGGCCCAAGCCCCATAGACACCGTCGGGTACTCCCAGAAATCAGGCATCAACCAAGGGTGCGGATAACTGCTCAGACCACCCTCGGGCTGTAACTCCCTCCGGAAATTCTCCAGCTTGCTCTCGGCGAGTCGCCCTTCTACGTACGCTCGCGAGTACATTCCGGGTGAAGCGTGGCCTTGGAAGTAAACAATATCACCCGAATAACCCGATTCGCCACGACCTCGAAAGAAATGGTTGTACCCCACCTCGTAAAGTGTCGCGCTGCTGGCAAAGGTACTGATATGCCCACCCTGCCCCTTGTTCTTCTTGTTCGCCCGCACCACCATCGCCATCGCATTCCAACGTATGATGCTCTTGATGCGGCGTTCTAACTCTCGATTTCCTGGGTACGCAGGTTGCTTCGACGGTGGGATGGTGTTCACGTATGGCGTCGAGGTCTCGATCGGAATCTCGACACCGTCGCGTCGCGCCCGGTTCTCGAGAGCCTTTACCAAGTACCTAACACGATCCGCTCCGCGACTCTTGTAGACGTAATCGAGCGAACCGAGCCATTCGCTCGTCTCCGCCGGATCGACGTCAATCGGTGCCTCTACTTGACCAGATGCAGCCAACACCGAAGGATCTACCTCACCCAAGAGTTTCGCGTCGGACATTGATTTTGTATTCTCTAGATGGAAAAGTTTAACGCGATCCCCACATGAATGGACCGCCCTGGAGATCGCTATTGTCTCGAAATACCCCGCTGCTGGGAAGACGATTCGGCACCGTTTTCAGGAGGAGATACGTGAAAACCTGCCGACTAATAACGCCTCCCCAAACTCACCTAACCCTAGAAAATTAAACGATTTGTGTCGCGAACTATCGATTCCCAAGGCACGATGTTAGGAAGTCTTTAGAAAACAGAGCCACATCGCAACGATTTACGCCACAGAAAGCGATCAAAGCGAGATTAAACCCCGCTCAATCTTTCATCATGACACCTTAGCTCCCAGCGCCCCGTATGCCGCCGCCAGGAAGCCGAGAAGATAAACACGAGAACCTGAAGAACGGCGAAAAATCAAAACCGTAAAACGCGACAAGCATGAAAAGCAATCGCGTGGGCCTGGTCAAAAACTGAAAATCAACTCTCGGGTCACCCCTTGCGAATTTTCCTCGGACCAACCGAATCCTCAAAACTCCTCAATCAGGTACACAACAACCGTCTAAGGTTACTTGTCGAATAACTTCTCTTCTGCCGAAAGCGGGATCTTCTTCTCCCCCTTGGTCTCTGCGCCCATAGTCATCGCCATAGGATCTAATCCAGTCCAAACCGGCGCGGCAGTCACAACCGTCGCAGCGATTTGGAAGCCTTGGGCCAACCACAAAACAACACCCGTGCCGATCACGGTTTGGACCACAGCTGTCGTGTTCAATTCAATCGAAGTATCGGTCTCGCTTCGTCGCCCTTCTCGCTCCTTGGCATTCGGGTTAGAGACTTCTTCTATGAACCGCACTCCATCGCCGCTGCGACCACGGGCAAATCGATCGGCAAAGCTCGCGTACTCGAAACGCGTTTCCTGAACCTCCATTCGAGATTCAGTTCCCGAAACCAAGGTACCGATAAACGATACCGCTTGCACCGCCTTCTCTGTTTCTGCAACGGTGTTTGCAGAATCGACTCTTCCACTGGCGTCACCAACCACCATTGCCACTATCGCAGTCGCTGCTTGCGATTCCGTTGAATCGGTATTGGCTACGGCTGCTGCAGTCGATGTACTCGTCGCCGACGTCGAAAGCACTCCAATCGTAGCAGCATATCCAACTCCCTCAGCCACCGTCTTGCTGTTATTCGTATTCGCAGACTCCTTGAATGCGCTTCCTGAATCGCTCGACGTCGATGTACCAGAAAGCGTCTTGGGAAGATCGATTACGATTTCAACCGTAATCCAATCCGATGCCAACAGACCATCGCTGAGTTGATAGACAAACGTCAACGACCCCACGTAGGCCCCATCAGGCTGGTAGAAGAAAGATCCATCCGGATTGAAGCGCATCGTTCCCTTTGCAGGAGCGGTGATCAATCTTGCGACTAACGCGTCTCCTTCAGGATCACTATCATTCCGCATAACCCCCGGTGCACTCTCCTTAATCTTATCGATGTACGTCGTGAAATAACGATCACTGCTACCTATTGGCTTCTCGTTTACATTGAGCAAATTCACAACGAAGGTGCGATCTATATACAATCCCCCAATATCCGTCGCTCGGACTACAAACTGATGTGTTGCAGACGCCTCGAAATCCAACCGGCTTCCATCCTTCACTCGCAACTCGCCTGTGGCAGACTCGATTTCGAATCGACCATTCGCATCGTTAATGAGTTGGTAGGTAGCCACATCTCCAAAATCCACGTCTTCCATGTGAAGGTTGCCAACCAAAGTACCGTTGGCTGAGTTCTCGTCGATCGTTAGCCCGGTCGGCTTAATCTCAAACGGCGTGTCATTGGCACCATGAAGCGTAATAGTAATTTGAGTGGTGTCCGTTAGGCCACCTGCATCCACTACGGTATATGTAAACACGTCGATCAAGGTATCAATGTTGCGACGCAGCCCTTGAACACCAACGTTTGACTCATCGATCACGTAAACATAAGAACCATCGATGTTGATGGTCACCGAGCCATATTGCCCAGTTACGCTCAAACCAACATCACCAGTGGCGTCTGAAGCCTGCCCTGCAACAACTCCAGCGACCGATTTTGTCTCACCATCGCTTACAGAATCACTATCGGTGTCGTTGTCCAGCACGTTTCCAATCGCATTGGCACCAGCGGTACCATTGAATGCGCCACCCTTTTCGATCGCAGTTCCTTGGTCCGCATTCGCGACTGGGTTATCGTTTCGCCCACGAATCGTAACCGTCAATTGACTTGTATCCGTCAACCCTCCCGCATCGGTTACCGTATAGGTAAATACATCAACGAGCGTTTGACCCAAAAGCCGCAATGCTTGCACCGCATGGTCATTTTCATCGGTTACGTACACATAGCTTCCATCCGCCAGAACTGTTATCTCGCCATATTCCCCGACGACCACCGAACCAACATGCCCACTCGCATGCGACACGGTACCAGCTAGCACCCCGGTGACATTCTTGGTCTCACCATTGGCCACCGAATCCACGTCGGTGTCATTGCTAAGTACATTGCCAACCGCGTTCGCTCCGGTGGTACTGTTGAACACGCCACCCGATTCGATCGCAGTTCCTTGATCGGCGACTGCCACCGGGTTGTCGTTCCGGCCTCGGATCGTGATGGTGACTTGGTTGGTATCGGTCAATCCACCTGCGTCGGTCACCGTATAGGTAAATACATCGGTCAGCGTCTGGCCATTGATCCGCAAGGCTTGTGCGGCTACGTTCGATTCGTCGATGATGTAGGTGTACGAACCATCCGAGTTGATGGTGATCGCACCATAGACACCCGTCACACTCGAAGCGACTGCGCCGCTAGCATTCGAGGCGGTACCCGCCAGCACCCCGGTG
>VGZN01000302.1 GCA_016872635.1 Planctomycetota bacterium
TAAGCAATTTTCATAAGCGGTCTTTCCAATTAGGTTGTTATTAGGGGATTTAGAGCTGTGTTGGATTGGGTGCGTCGCCATAAACTTTTACAGGATCGAAGACTTTTTCTTGCTCTGCAAAACGCAGTTCGTTTCCGCCATCTCGCTGCTTACCAACAGGTACGGCGCGATAAAAACAAGAACGATAGCCCACATGACAACTCGCCCCTCCGACCACCTCCACACGCAGCCAGACGCAATCCTGGTCATCATCAATTCGCATCTCGCGAACCTTCTGCACTAATCCACTGGTGGATCCTTTGTGCCATAGCTGTTGGCGGCTACGACTCCAGTAATGTGCTTCGCCTGACTCAATCGTTCGCTCCAAAGCCTCGCGAGTCATGTATGCATGCATCAGCAGTTCGCCAGTAGCAAAGTCCGTCGTCACGCAAGCAATAAGCCCATCATCGTCGAACTTTGGCGCGAGAGTTGTTCCTTCCTCTACTTGCTCAATGGTCGATCGTTCGCCGAATATGTTTTGTTGGTGAGTCGGTTGATTCATATTGTCTCCGGTTCCTTGGTCGAGAATGGCGCAGGCTTGATTGCCAACCGGGTAATCATCAGTCCCACCCCCAAAACGCCTGCGGAGACCGCCAGCCATAGCCACGGTAGATGGACTTGTTCCACTTGGCCTATGTTCCATTCGGCCAACAGGTCACGAGATTGAACGACAAGCAGCAGCGTGCTGTTGTGAATCGCATGTAGGACAATCGACGGTACGATACTGCCGCTACGATAAGCCATCCACCCGAGCAGCAGCCCCATCAAGGTGCTGGGAAGTAAACGCTCCGGCGCGGCTCCTCCGGCGAGTACCACATGGAAGAGCCCGAATGCGACAGCGGCAACGACGATCGTCCAAGTAGCATTGAGATGTTGCTTAAGACCGTTGAACAGATAGCCGCGAAAAAAGCACTCTTCGCAAACTCCAGGAACCACCCCCAGACAAACTACGATCAACCACAAGGGAACTTCTCTCCAGCCTGCTAGCAGACTCTCCACGTTTTCAATTTGTGAGAGATCGATGCCCCGTATCCCGATACTCTGCGCGAGAACGACCAACTCGAAAATCCAAGGCCAGGTAGCAATGCCCAACATGCCGGCGGCCACATAGTAATGCCAAGAAGTCTTCTTTAGCCCGAGGCCAGCCAGCACGTCGATACGTTGCCAACGCAATAGCAACCAGGGCAGTCCGACGAATAGGGCGATCGTCATCGCTGCCGACAACCCGAGCCGCCCAGAGGGCTGAGCGTCGCCGCGCGAGAGTACCCCCGATGTAACGAAGTAGGCGGGGAATAAAATAGCCAAGCCGACCAAGGCCGCTGTGATGGAAGGCTGTTGAGACAATTCTTTAGGGCGTTGCAAGAGGTCTTTCCAACCTCCTCGACTGCCAATCGCAGCCGCATCATTGCCGAACACTTGAGCTGCCATTGCTAACGCTGCCACTCCGTACAGGACCGTCGAGACAATCGCAACCATCGCGGGCAATAGCGTGACTGTGCCCTCCAGCAATTCACGCGAAAGTAACAGCATGTTGACCAGCGGTAATGCAGCCGTCCCGCTAGCAAGATTCCAACCTGGCATCAGAATGACCAGTCCCGGAGCGATCGATAAAAGTAACAGCGGAATCAGATACGCCTGTGCTTCTTTAAAGCTCCTCGCGGAACTGGTGAGCAACAGCAGCACGGCCGAATAAAATAGCGCAAAGGCAGAGAGTGCCAAGAACAGCTTGCACCCTAAACCGAGTGTGAAGCCGTCACCGCCCAGTAAGGTCTTGTCCAATTGCAAGGCATACAGCGTAATGCTCATCGCCAGTAGATTCATCAGTCCGGTGAGCATCGTGACTGCGACCACTGCCACAAACTTAGCTACCAAGAGCCGAAAGCGTGGAACCGGCAATGCCATCAGCGTTTCCAGCGTATTGCGCTCCCGCTCCCCCGCCGTTAGGTCAATCGCGGGATAGACTCCTCCGGTGACCGTCATCAAAAGCAGGATCAATGGCAAGAGACCAAGTACGGCCGATCCGGTTTCGGCAGGTTCGAGCAACACACGGATCTGCTCCACTGGAAGACGAAACGGTTTTCCATTGAGTTCACTAGTTTGCCGAATCCAGTCGATGTTGGCTGCTGCGAGACGTTGCTGTACATAGTCGGCTGCATCGCGGCTGCGTACTGAGTCACGACTTTGCAAGAGCTGCACACGAGCGGTAGCTGGAAACTGGTTGCCGACACTTGCTCCATTTAACTGCACTCGAACTCCCACGTCTGCTGCGGAGTTTTTGACCAATGCTTCAAGATCGAATTCCGACGGATCGTTTGGAACCAACAGTTGCACATCCGGGGCTGGCTGCTGTTCTTTGGCTTCGCTCGACGCAGCGAGTAAGCTATTGCCTAATTGCAACGCTTCAGAAAGCCACGCTCCCTCTGTCTCCGACCCAATCGCCAAGCGGTACTCGACCTTTTGATCCGAGGACTCTTGGAAGGCAAGAAAGCGAAGCCCCAGCCCGAGCATGGGATAGAGCAACAAGGGCATTGCCATCAGCGTGACAATCGTACGACGATCGCGCAATGTCTCACGCAGTTCCTTGAGCGTAAACTCCCATTGCTGTGCAAAAGAGAATGGCACAGCGGTCTGCCGTGAATCTGTTGCTTGTACGCTAGTTTTTGAATCGGTTGCGGTATTGATGTTCGTATGGGTGTCGTTCATGGGTCACTGTGCCAGCACAGCCTCCTTGGCCGAATCGATATTGCTGGACCCATTGCCACTTCCATCATCGCGCAGCAGCTTTAGAAAAATGTCAACCAACGACGGTTGCCCAGTTGATGCCCGCAACTCAGCCAGCGTCCCTTCGTACCGGAGTTTGCCACGATAGAGTAGCCCAAAGCGATCACAGAATCGTTCGGCCTCCTCCAGTTGATGAGTGCAGACGATGATCGCTTTGTTTGACTGCCTTAGCAGTTGCACATAGTCGAACACGATCTTGGCTCCGACAACGTCGAGACCACGTGTTGGTTCATCGAGCAAGACAACCGGAGGGTCATGCACCAAGGCGCGAGCCAAGTTGACACGCTGCGCCTGGCCGGTGCTCAAGGTTGCGCACCGCCGATCCAAGAAGCGTTCAAGCTCCATCACCTCAGCTAACTCGCGAGTGCGCTGAAATGCCTGCTCCAGGCTGAGACCAAAACCGATCGCAAAATATTGCAAGAGCTCGCGTGGTGTTAGCCATTGATAAAGTCCAGCACTGGCGGATACCAAGCCGATCAGTTGTTTCATGCGAAGCGGATCAGTTGAAACACGGCATCCAAGAATTGTCGCCTCGCCGCTGGTCGGTTGGAGCAATCCAAGAATCATCCGCAACGTTGTTGTCTTACCTGCGCCATTGGGACCCAATAAGCCGTATACCTCACCTTGCCCAACTGCGAGCGATAACTGGTCTACAGCGACCACGTCTTCACCATAGACTTTCGTGAGTTGGCTTAGTTCAATCATGCGAGCTTCTTTTTGGCTGAGGTTCCGTCGGAGGATGAACGAACTTCATAACCAAGTTGAATCAGGCGTTGGCGATGGGCGTCGGCCGCAGAGAAATCCCGTGCTCGACGCGCCTCATCAATCATCGCGCACAAACTGGCTGCAATATCGCCTTCAGGATCGCGAGCCTGGCAGTCATTCGCTGCTATCTCCCAAATGCCTAAAACTTGGTCCAGCGCTAACAAGACTCCGTAGGCTTCCGCAGGGTCTTCTCCCGGTGACGAGATCCAAGCATGCACTACTGCCATCGCTTCACTGACATTCAAGTCATTCGCCAATGCTCCCATAAAGGCCTTCGTCACCGGATGGTCGGCTCGGTCGATCTTCTTTGGGACTCCGCCACAGGCATCGCGCAGGCGTTGGCCAAGTTCAGTGAGACGTCGTACGGTGTTGGCTGAATCGGTAAGCCCCTTCGTCGTAAAGTTGCTGTGTGCGCGATAATGCGATTTGATTAGTTCCATCCGTAGCACGGCGGGATGCACGGGCGTGCCAGTCGCTTTCCCAGACAAGATATCGCGAACGGTGAAGAAGTTCCCTTTGCGTTTCGACATCTTCTCTCCTTCCACCAAAAGAAAGCGAGCATGCATCCAGAAACGCGAGAAGAGCTCATTGCCAGTAGCTCCACAAGACTGCGCGATCTCGCACTCATGATGCGGAAAGATCAAATCCTCGCCACCGGTATGGATGTCGAGGACATCCGTTTCCAGCACGCGCATCGACATGGTAGAGCATTCGATATGCCAGCCTGGATAGCCAGCTCCCCATGGCGAATCCCATTTCATGATATGTTTGGGATCGGGCTTCCACAGCATGAAGTCGGCCGGATGACGCTTGCAGCTTTGGTTGTCGATATCGATGCGTCCACCGGCTCCGACACGCAGCGCTTCGAGCGTGTTGCCGCTGAGCTGGCCATAGCTGGGAAACGATTCGACACTGAAATAGACGACGCCATCGCTACCGACATAGGCGTGCTTTCGCGCGATGAGCGTAGCAATCATCTGCTGCATTTCAGGAATGAACTGCGTCGCCTTGGGGACACGGTGAGGGTACTCGCTGGCGACCTTCAGGCCCAGTTTGCGGCCATCGTCCAAGAACGCATGCATGAAGTAGTTCGCCACTTCGTACGGATCGTCGGGGTTGGCAACCGCTCCTTCGTCCACCTTGCCACTTTTTTTATCTTCCTTTAATCGACGAGCCGCTACCTGCATCTTGTCTTCGCCCGTGCCATCAGCCACCGCATCGTCGGTCATGTGGCCTACGTCGGTGATGTTCATGACATGCCAAACGTCGAGGCCGCTGGCTTCGAGGAAACGTCGCAACAGATCGGCGAAAAGAAACGAACGGAAATTGCCGACGTGGGCAAAGTCATAGACAGTCGGACCGCAACTGTACATCTTGACGCGGCCAGCGGTGAGCGGCTCGAACCGTTCTACTTGGTTTGTAAGCGTGTTATAGAGTCGAATTTCCATTTCGCAGGTCCTAACCCTTGATGCTTCCCGTTGCGTTCTCAAACAAACCACAGCGAATCAAAGCGCGTTGCAACATGGCGAGCTCTGCTTGCTGTCGACACGTAGCCGAGTCTCTCCGAGACTCGAATTCAGCATCTCGGAGAGACGCTGCTACGTGCTCTATTTTTGGAATTTCGACGATCGGCCCGACGATCAGCATCGGAGACGGCCTTTCATCCTCTTCCAGCAGCCCTCTTAAAAAAGCAATCACGATGAATCCTTCTGTGCCGTTTCAAACCACTGAATGATCGGATCGGAATCGTTCATAATTACCTCACGCTGGAGCAGCTGATTTGCTAGGCCGTTTCATGCAATTTCCGATCGCCTAAAGAGCACAATTGAGGTGCGATCGGAACGGAATCAAAGCGTGTAAAACGATGCGCATTTAACATTGCCGGAATTGGCAAGAGTTCTCCCGCTTGTTGGCATTCGCTAGCCCAGTGGATCAACGTCTCATAGTGCCACGGATCGGAAAGTCCGCCAAACCACTGCCCGACGCCATCAGAACCCAGCAGATAGAAGACATTGGCCAAGTCACATGGGCCTAAGCAGCCACTGATGGTCAACTGGATCGTGCCATTGAGTTTAAGGCTCTTCCAGCGCTCTTTGATCATCTCTCTGGGCAATGGCGGAAAGCCCTTTTCGGATCGACCGCAACAGCAACCATCGCAAAAGAAGATCTGCCCCAGCGGTCCACTTCGGCGTGTCGACAAACTTTCACCCTGCTGGACGGCTGAGCGAAGCTTTTGAGTTTGAGCGTTGAACGCTTGAGGGCTAAAGGCTTCGTCTCGCATTAGCTTCCACCTTTGGAGGCCGAACTGAGTTCGAACAGAACGACGTTTCCATCTCGTTGCCCACACGCAAGTTTTCCCCCCTTACACCAACGCATGCAGGTGGCACTGGAAGTAAGCGAAAGCCCGCCAATCACTTTTTCATGTTTGATGGGGTCCCACAGAAAAAGAAAACCATCGGCATCAGCAGATGCCAACAGGTTGCCATCGGGCTGGAAAGCAACTTGGGTGAGCTTATTGGTATGCGCATCGTATTGCCGAGGCTTACGGCCGGCGGGACCTTTACCGCTGCAATCCCACAAACAAATCGATGCACCACCTCCGGTGGCCAGCCATCGTCCGCTTGCATCCCAACTCAATTCAAGAACTTTGGTGGGGAAGCCCCACATTTGTGCATCTTCCCCCGATTTCACATGCCAGAAATGGACCGTTGAATCCTGTTCACCCGTTGCCATGTACTTGGCATCTGGGCTCCACGACAACACTAAGCTGGAGCCCTTCCACATGTACTTTCTGGGTTCGCTCTGCTTACCTGGGACATGCGATGTAATCCCGTTGTAGGCAGCCACGGCCAGCCCAGAACCATCCGGATTCCAGCCCACATCCGC
>VGZN01000303.1 GCA_016872635.1 Planctomycetota bacterium
CGTTGAGAGATGGTTGGTACCTGTCACAAGCACTTTCTGCATATTGAGGCCACCAGTGGGTTAGTGCTCGTCTCATGTACCCTGATCGCATTGCTGATCGCCAACTCTCCTTGGTCCCACGCCTTCGAATCCTTTTGGCACACCGCGGTGGCCTTCGAGATCGGACACTTCAAGATCGAAGGGGACTTGGGGCACTTGGTCATCAACGACATCTTGATGACCATCTTTTTTTTCGTAGTCGGCCTCGAGGTCAAACGCGAAATTGTAGCTGGCGAACTCCGAGATCCTCGCAAAGCCTTGCTGCCCGTTTTCGGCGCTATCGGCGGCGTTGTAACTCCAGCCGCAATCTACACAGCCATGCAGTGGGGGCAGCCTGGGCAAAGGGGATGGGCCATCCCTATGGCAACGGACATCGCATTTGTGGTCGGTATTCTGGCCTTGTTCGGTTCGCGTGTCCCATTTGGCTTAAAGATTTTTTTACTGACGTTAGCCATTGTCGATGACATCATCGCCATCCTCGTGATAGCGATCGTCCTCACCGAAACCATTTCATGGGGGTACATCCTCGCCGCTACCGCAGGATTCGCTGTTATTTATCTTTTGAACAAAATAGGTGTGCGGTCCATCGCCATCTACATCATGGTTGGAGTCTCTATTTGGATCGCCTTTCATCACGCTGGGATCCATCCCACCATCGCGGGCGTACTCCTGGGCCTAATGACTCCATCCCGACCGTGGATCGGGAATCGCACCTTTGTGGAAATTCTATCCGACACCTGGGACGACCTGCGTGGCGCAGACCCAGAAACGGAGCATCTTCCAGTCAACCTTGAGCAATTGCAGTTTGTTGCCCGCGAATCGCATTCGCCACTTCATCGATTGGAAATGGGTTTGCATCCCTGGGTCGCGTTTGTGGTCAATGCCCATCTTCGCTTTGGCCAACGCGGGCGTGGAACTTGAATCGTCCTCCCTTTTGAACTCCGTCGCGATTGCTGTCGCTGTTGCGTTATTTCTCGGAAAGCCATTCGGGATTCTTCTCTTTTGCTACATCGCGATCGCACTGCGGTTCACGCGATTACCTGCTGGGGTACGATGGCCTGTATTCCTCGGTGGGGCATGCTTGGGAGGAATCGGTTTCACTATGTCTCTCTTCCTCAACGCATTGTCGTTTCCTACCGACGAGTTCCCCGAACTTGAAGCTGCTGGCAAGTTCGGAACATTGCTCGGCTCTCTGATCAGCACTATCCTGGGTTCTATCCTGTTGCTGGTCTTTCTCAAGCCAAACCGTAACCGAGATGATTTGCCCAGCCACGGATCTGAGTTGCCGAACTACTAGCCAAGCCACAAGCACGTCGAGCAATATCGAGGAATGTGCCGAAACCTGAACTCTATCGATTACTGGTTCAGTCTCACACTCGCTCTCTTCCAATTGCATTTACCGCGATCACAAATCCAATTCGCACCTATTCGCTGCGTGGGTAACTCTCCCGGTACGAACCGCAGTAAACTAGAATAGAGTGAGGAGTGTTGTTCAACCTGCCCTTATCCCGATTCTTCGACACCTGAGTCACTTTCATGGCGATGCCAATGCTCGACGTTGCGTGTTTGGGCCGATTCACGATCCGCATCGTAGGGTTCGCATTGGTTGCAATCACCAATCTCCAAGGGGCCGCCTTCAGCCAAACCCCTCCCACTCCAGAGCAGGTGCAATGGACCGAGTCCAAGGTTCGGCCATTTTTTCTTGAGCATTGCTGCCGTTGCCATGGTCCCGACGAGCAAAAAGGAAACCTTCGGCTCGATAGCCTTTCGCATATGCTCGTTGGTGGCGACAGCGGATCCGCCATTACCCCAGGCGACCCGCAAAACAGCTTGATTGTCCAAGCGATGAGGTACGAAGCTCTCGAAATGCCACCCACTGGCAAGCTGCCACCGGCAAAATACCAATTCATCGAGAAATGGATTCTCGATGGTGCACCGTGGCCTCTCGAAGCCGATCCCTCCGAGAACAATCCATCGGTGACGAAACCGAGGCAATCGCACACCATCACTTCCGAAGACCGTTTGCATTGGTCCTTTTTGCCGGTAGGAAAAGCCCCACCTCCCGCTCCGGACAAACTGTCGCCCACACTGTCGGCTATCGACGCTTGGATCAACGCCCAATTATCTCGCCAAAATCTTACTGCCAATCCGCAGGCGTCCGATCGCGAATTGGTGCGCCGAGTGTTTGTCGATCTCACTGGCATGCCACCCAGTATCGATGAAATTAGCCATTGGATGGAACGCCTTCGAACGGACGCAGGTGATTTTGACGTCGTCAACTACGAGGACTTGGTCGATGCCCTACTCGAGCGGCCTGCCTATGCAGAGCACTGGGCTCGTCATTGGTTGGATGTGGTTCGATTTGCGCAAAGCAATGGTTACGAGCGGGATGGATACAAGCCCTATGCATGGCGGTATCGCGATTATGTCATCGATGCCTTTCACCGCGACAAACCGTATGACCGTTTCGTTCTTGAACAATTAGCAGGCGACGAACTCGAAGACGCCGATGCAACCTCCCGGATTGCAACCGGATTTTATCACTTAGGAGTCTGGGACGACGAGCCAGACGATAAACGCCAAGCTCAATTCGATGAACTCGACGACATCATGGTCACCATCGGCTCCGCATTCCTCGGCTTGACGACCGGGTGCGCCCGATGCCACGATCACAAATTCGATCCGATCCCTCAATCGGATTACTACAGGATGCTTTCCTTCCTCCGAAACATCAGGACCTACGGCAATCCAGACACGAACCTAGACTCCGCTTCTGCTTTCCCCATCGGAGATAATGAAACGATTCGGCGCGAAGTTGAGTCGTTTTTGGGAAGAAAAAAAGTCCTCGCGCAAGCGATCGCAGAGGCGAGCGATGACGCAACCAAGCAATCGCTGCAAAAGGAACCCATCGATGCAAATCTCAGGTCGATGCAGTGGGGATTAGCCATCCGTGAACACGGCAGTCAACCTCCCGCGACCCATATCCTCGTCCGAGGCTCCGCAGCTACCCCCGGGGCCGAGGTCCAACCCGGTTTCTTAACCGTCCTCACTCCTGCCGAGCCTAACGATTCGCTCGAAGAACAAGCTACAAAAGCGGGGGATGCTTCTAAGGAGATCTCGTCCAAACGACTTCCTCCATCGGAATCCAAGTCGCCTCTTCGAGATCTGTTCCCGACCAGCGGGCGCCGTTTGCAATTAGCGAAATGGTTCATCGATCCATCTCATCCGCTGACCGCTCGCGTGATGGTCAATCGCATCTGGCACTACCACTTCGGTCGAGGGATAGTGGCATCCACCTCCGACTTCGGAAAAACCGGCTCACTACCCAGCCATCCCGAGTTGCTCGACTTCCTCGCGTCCGAGTTTATCGAACATGGATGGTCGATCAAACACATCCATCGCTTGATCATGAGATCAGAGACCTACCGACGCTCATCCCGACTACCCGCAGATCCCAAAGTCCGTGAGCTGGTCCTTGAGAAAGACCCGAGCAACCAATACCTGTGGCGGCAGAACCTGCGCCGCATGGAGGCGGAATCGATCCGAGACAGCATGCTCGCGGCAAGTGGTGAATTGAACACCAATGTAGGTGGACTTGAGATGTATCCCAAACTGAGCGGAGAGGTTCTCGCAGGCCAATCGAAACCAGGGCTCGATTGGCAAGTATCCACTCCCGAACAACAAACGCGACGCAGTATCTATGCCATCGTGAAGCGAAGCGTCCGAGACCCTTTGCTTGAAACGCTCGACTATTCGAATACAACATCACCCCTGAGCGAACGTGCGACTACCACCGTAGCTCCACAGGCATTACTCCTGCTCAACGGTCGTTTTACCGCCGAACGGGCCGAACACCTTGCGGACCTCGTCCTTCAGAAATATCGAGAGCATAGATCCGCCATCGATTTTGAGAAGGATGTTCCATCGATCATCGCGGATATCTATCGACGAACCCTGCAACGATCCCCTACGCCTGATGAAGTTTCCATCAGCATCAAAACCATCTATGAACTCAAGAGAATGGTTGAACACATGTCGGAACGGATTGTCATCCGACCCGATGTGCCCGAATCCCTTTTTTCGGGTTACCGTTCCCAACTTCCAGGCACAGATTTTCTGATAGGGCCTCGCGAGCGATGGGAGTACCGCCCAGGTGTCTGGGGCGGTGGGTACGAAGGCATCGATGTTGTCGACAAGAATTTAGGACCTCACGCCTTTTGGAATGGCCACACCTTCGCCGACGGTGAGCTTCGAACCCGATTGTGGCTTGATCGTACGGTCGAGAACGCAACGATCATCCTGCGAGGAGAACCCGACTCCAATGCGTGGCGAGGTGCAAGCATTCGTCTGGAACCAACGCATGGGCGTTGGGTCTTTTTCGATGGCACCCGTGATGACAAGGATTCAAGCGGCCATCAAGAATTACGATTGGCGCATCCGACGCCTGTGGAAACATGGATCCCCATTCGAGTCCAAACGCAAGGCGAATGGATGCGTGTCTGGACGGGCGAAAACCTCGAAGGACAGCCCCTCATTGAAAAGAAACTATCTAGCCGAGTCCCTCCGTCGGGACGGCTTGGTGTTGCCGTATGGGGCGGGGCTCTTTCACTCGATCCATTGAGTCTATTCGTGGATGGCAATCATCATTCTCTAGCTCGAATGCGAACAACGGAGAAGTCGCCGGAATCACTCGCCGGCTGGACCTCCTACGATGGACAGTGGAGAGCGATGGAAGGTGGGAGTCTCCAAGTGGCCCAAAATAACGGAGCAAAACTTCTGTGGGTCGATCAACCCATGCAGGATGGGGAAATATCCGTAGAGATGAAATTCAACAAGGAGCGTGCGAATATCGGAGGACTGATCGCTCGCGTCAGCGACCCAAAGATCGGGGCCGATAACTGGCTCGGCTATGAGATCAGCCTAAATGCGGCCAAGAAAACGCTTCTTTTTGGCGAACATCGCTACAACTGGACTCCCATCGAGGAAGTCCCGCTAGCCATCGACTTCCACGACTGGCATCAACTCCGCGCGCGATTCAGCCAAGATCGCATTCAGATTTTTGTCGACGCAGCAGAAACACCAACCATCGACCGAAAACTTGAAGCACCACTTTTAGGTGATCTCGTCGGCCTCCGCACCTGGGGATCCGAAATCGAATATCGCAACATGCAGCTTCAACGCGATGATAAATTGATTTCTGCTTCTTGGGGGATACCCAACAATCCGGAATCGCCGTCTGTTCCGGTCGACGAGTGGGCCTTGCGTCAAGCGATCGAAGCATTTTGTCGGTCTGTATTCAACCTGAACGAGTTCGTCTATGTCGATTGAGCGTGACTCTGAACCAGTATCTAGCCGACTTCGAACGCGTCGCCGCCAGTTTCTATGGGACACCGGAGCGGGCTTCACCGGTCTGGCCTTGTCCTCGATGCTCGCACGCGATGGATTTATTTGTGGCAATCCCGCGTTAGCGACCGAGGGGATAGCAGTTTCCACGGGCAAGGCCCATGATCTCGGAGCGGTACTCCCTCACCAAGCAAAGTACTGCATCTTTCTCTACATGTACGGCGGTCCATCCCAAATGGATTTGTTCGATTACAAGCCTGAACTTCAGAAACGAGACGGAGAATCGGTCAAGATCGAACTGAGGCGGCGTTCGGTTTCCGATGGGAAACTACTCGGCTCCAAACGCAAATTCCAACAGCACGGGGAAAGTGGTCTATGGTGTAGCGATGCGTTTCCACATATTGCCAAACACATGGACAAGCTCGCGGTGATCAAGAGCTTGTACCAAGATTCGTTTGCCCACGGCTCTGCCAACCTTCAAATGAACTGCGGTCGGATCACTCAAGGCTTTCCGTCGGTGGGATCATGGCTGAGCTATGGCTTGGGTTCCGAAAATCAGAATCTGCCGAGCTTTGTGGTGATGCTAGATCCTCGAGGCGGACCGATCCCCGGTGCCCCCAATTGGGGCTCTGGATTTATGGAAGCTAATCACCAAGGAACCGTTTTCCGGACCAGCAACCAACCGATCTTGGACCTGACTCCGTTTGGAAACATGACGTCTGAAATGCAACGAGCCCAAATCGATGCGCTTCAAGCGATCAATGCCAAGCATTACGCAGAACGACAAGGGTATTCGGAATTGGAAGCTCGCATTTCGAGTTATGAGTTAGCGTTCCAACTACAGAGCAGCGCCCCGGAAGCATTGGACCTATCCCAGGAAACTTTGTCGACTCATCAAATGTATGGCCTCACGGAGCCCGCAGGCAACCATAAATTATCACTCGGCCCATCGGTCTTCGGCCGTCAATGCTTGATCGCGAGACGGCTCATCGAACGTGGCGTACGATTCGTGCAAATCTATAGTGGCGGCGGGCACCAGCAACAAAACTGGGACGCT
>VGZN01000304.1 GCA_016872635.1 Planctomycetota bacterium
AGATCCCAAGCGGCTTGACTGCCTCGCAATGCGTATATAGAGATCGGCACCGGAGTCGCCGTCCCAGCAGGCGCAGGAGGGCTGGAGAGGGTGAGTCCATTGCCAACACTGTTGAGAGACATGGTTATCTTCAGAGAGGCTGTTTGGTTCTGGACGTTGGAATTGACTTTGTCGATGACATCCTGAATCGTCGTCGAACCGGTGAGATCGACCGAGAATGTCGTTCCATCGGATCGCGTGAGAACAATTTCCGCACCGTCTCCGATACTAACACCTCGGCCGTGGTTGAGCTGTTCGAGACGAGTTTGAGTTGTTAAGGTGCGGATACCTAGCCGTTCGGCGAGTAGTCCTCCATTCTCACCGATCGAAAAATCCGAACCGCTTTCGGTGGATCGCAATCGAATACTCTGGCCATCCGGAGTGATGTCCGCTCGAATCGATGCGCCTGACCTATGGATTGCATTGAATACATCCTCAAGGGTCTCCGCGGTACCGATGGTGATCGTGTACGTTCGATTTCCTTGTGTGATACGGAAACCTTCAGTTGCGTTGAAGCCGGTACCGTCGATGAGTTGTGACAGCTTCGTTTGCAATCGCAAGATCGGATTGAGTTTACCGCCATCGATGGGCAAGGCGGGTGCAGGAACGTTGGTCGCTATACCTAATTCTGTCGCCGTTTGACCGGTACCTACATCGGAGATTCGTAGAACACCTGGTAGTCCATCTGCATAATTGACTCGCAACGTCCCATTGGTCTGCAGCGACAGGGTGACATCCCTGCCGCTTAGTTTGACCTTTCCATTCACCTTATCGAGTATGTCTTTAATCGATGAAGCGTTCGCTGTATCGACCGTGACGGTTTCAACTCCATCTGTAAATCCTATTGCCCCTGGTGAAACGCCATTACCGAGGTTGAGATCTGCAAGTCTCGTCGAAGCAATCGGGGCTGGGGAAAGGTTGGCAGTGGAGACAACACTGGTGCTCATCAGACCCAGAGCTTTTTGGCCGGTAACATTGTGGGCCATGTACTGCCCGTCGTCGGCGATACTTAGAAGGCTATTGTCATTCCCTTGGAACTGAACCAGGTCGCGATTAAGCGCTACGGTGCTTGTTGAAACGCTTCCACCGCTGAAGAGGTAACGGTCTTGGTATTTGGTGTTTGCGGTTGAAAGCAACCGATTGATCGACGAGTTTATTTCAGTGAGCATCCCTTGACGCTCTTCATTCGAAATAACGTTGCTGCTGGCGGCAACGCTGAGACCTCGCATGTCGGTGATGACATTTTGGATATTCGCGAGGTTTGCCTCGGTGGCATTCAGGAATTGGGTTGAAGACTGGAGATTCACAAGGGCTTGATCGCGAAACTCTTGCTCGCGTTGCAATCCAATAACACGGATTGCAGCGGTTGGGTCGTCGCTGGGGGCGAGGATCCGTCGGCCCGTAGCCAATTGATCCTGCAATCGAGTGATACCGATTTTACCCGCTTGCACTTGATAAAGCGTACGGTACCGCGACTGGGCATCGCTCGTACGGCCTGCAACGACGGGGTAGAATGAGTTCAGCATAAATCACGCTTGCAAGTGTTTCGGCTACACGAGTTCCACAAGGGTTTGAAGCATTTCCGTTGCGGCAGCGATGACGCGGCTAGTGGCTTGAAACGCCCGCTGGAACAGCATCATCTTGATCGCTTCTTCATCAAGATTCACGCCTGAGATACCGAGGTGTTGGGCTTCAAGCGATTGCTTGAAATTCCTCAGCCCATCAGCGATTCCCTTTTGCTCGTTGATGGATCGAGTTGTGTCAGCAATCATGCCGTCGTAGACACCGTTCAGGCTTAAGCCGCCTAGCAGGTCATTTGCTTTGGTGAACGCCTCCGCAATGCGGATAGCATTGTCACCCCCATTACCGATACCTTTCAGGCTTACTGCGACTTGTGAAGGATTTTGAACGAGGGTTGGGCGAACTTCGATATCCGACGAGTTGTTGCCGCGAAAGAAGGTGTTGATTCCAATGGCAGCCAGCACGCCACTGGTATCATTCGAAAAACTAAATTTGATCGCTTCCGAATCGCTTTTAATCTGAATATGTCCATCGTTGGTGATGGTTGCTGCCAAACCGTCGATGGCATCGATGGAATCCACCAACTGCTTCGGGGTTGTATCGTCGGCAAGACCAAGTTGACGCACGGGGATGTCGAATGTTTTCGCGGCATTGGTGCGAGCGTCGGTTACAGTGATCGTGAACGATCCGTTGTCGAGACTGAGGTTGGGATTGGATTGCTCGAGTGGTAGGTAGGTAGGACCCACAGTCGACTCGGAAACGACACTACGAAAGCCAACGGTGCCTTGCCCTTGGGAGTGGATTCTATTAACGACATTGATTAAATCCTTGGCCATTTTGTCCAGGTTGTATTTCATCCCGCCTGGGTTCCAAGGTGCTGCGGTGTCGTAAAGGCCTCGTAGACGGCCAGCGCTGATATCCAATGCTGTCTCGGTGTCCGTGAATTGAACCTCGGTCTTGTTTTCGTTGAATGGAGACGTGACAACTTTCACGTCACGACGATTGGCGCCGGAGAGCAAAAAGTCTCCACCGATGAACACCGATACGGATCCGTTGGTTTGTTCCGAGACGTTGATATTGACGATCGTTGCAAGTTCGTCGAGGGCTTTGAGACGTTCGTCTCGCAATCCTACGGCATCCGAATGCGACGTCCTGCCTCCCTCGAGTTCCATAATCCGAACGTTGAGCTTGGCGATACTATTCGACAGTCGATTGATATCGTCGGAAGCGGAGAAAATGCCTTGCCGATTTTTCTCGGCAGCGCTGAGGACGCTCTCGGAAAGCCCTCGCAGTTGATTGGATAATTCCTGTCCGCGTTGCAGTGCCATGGCCCGCATCGCTTCATTTCCGGGCTGGTTGGAAATTTCCTGAAAGGCGTTTGAAAACCGATTGAGCATGGACGAGAAGTCTCGGGTCGACAACTCATTGAGAAGACTCTCGGTTTGCTGATTGCTCGATTCTAATTGCTCTTGATAGGAGACTTCGCTCGTGGCGCTGCGCAAACGATCGAGGACGAGGTTGTCCACCTTTTGCTGGACGCCGATCGCCAGAACTCCCTGGCCGATGATCAAGTCTCCGGCACGATACCCCTGCGCGGGGGTCTGTATTAACTCCTGTCGGATATAACCCGGCGTATTCGCGTTGGCAATATTGTTGCCAACCACCTGCAATCCGATTTGATTGACGCGGAGCGCGTTGGATGAGCTTTGGACTGCACCGAATAGTGACACGTTTCGTCATCTCCGCGTTAGGGAAGGGTCAAGCTGCTTCGTTCACCATGAATCCTCCCTCGTGGGAGCTCGATTCTGTCGGCGAGTACGTGGCGTTTGCCGAGCGACCGGTCGCGAGGATCCGAATCATTTCGGATACGAATTCCCGAGACTGGAAGGCGCTGACCCATAAGCTCATACTGAGCTGCTGGATTCGGTTCAGCTGATTTTCCAGAGATTGAATTCGATGCGTCCAAAGGGCTGGCCATTGAGAGTCTAATTGCCTCGAGAGCTCTTTAAAGTTGGCTGCGTTGTAGCCAAGCTCGCGGGCTTGTTCAAGTAATCGCTGGCGTGTCTCTTTGTCTCGCGCTATGTGCCTCTGGACTTCTTCTCCGGCTACACAGAGGAGGAGAATGTTTTGTTGATCTCCTCGCAAGTACGATGCTCGCAGTTCGCAAAGGAGTTTTTCCCAGCGGTCCAAGGTTGACGCGAACCGATCCAACCAGCTTCCGATGTCGTGAACGATCACAGGAACCATTTCGAGATCTTTTGTGAGAGTAGTGCGAATGAGACGATACTCAACGTTCGTGAGATCCCAGGAAAAGGAGCGTACCGCAGCCAAGGGCCGCGGTGCACTCGATATTTTTCAGAGAGCTCATCCCTGGGATTGGAATCGCTCGTTAGAACGCGAAGCTAACACCAAGGTCCAATCCGTGCAGGAAGTAGGATTCCAGGTTGAAGTTCGGTAGCGGAGTCGTTGTTGTCTGAGTTGGGATTGCGAGAGCATCGATATTTGGATCGATTTGGCTGGTCGCCATCGCAACTTGTGGGAGGACGATCAACGAGTATCCAACACCCAACTGGGCACGACCGAGTTGGTAACGCATTCGAGCATTCATTTCAGGGATGAACGTGAAGCTGTTGCGTGTGATCGATCCGATGTTGCTGTTCTGAGCGAACAGGCCACGGTTTTGGTAGTCAGGAACCGCTGGTGGCGGAGGTACTTGGCTGAAGGTTCCGGAAATGATGCTCGTCGACTCCATATCGCCCATGGCGATCTTACCCAACAAGCTGAAACCCACTCGGCCTCGTCGCAAGTCGTTCATCAGTCCGATATGTCCGCCATGGAAGGTGTTCTTCGTGGAGAATTGGTCGGTGATCGAAGTGACCGTGCCCACGGGTGGAGGTGTATCCGTCCAACCGTCGAGAACCGATGAACTTAAGCTGTAACCCGAGTCGAGTCGTAGGAACGTGTAACCCCCGATCAGATCGGTTCGGTTGTTGCGATCTCCGATCAAAAGGGCACGACCGTAAAGTTCACCAGAGAAAGCATCGATTTCGTTTGCAACGGTGATGGTTCCAGTATTCGCACCGAAAACTCCACGGTCGAGATTCACCACATAGGCGTCTGGCTGATTCAAGCTGGTGTTGAAGAATCCGATCCCCGTCGAATTACCACCGTTGGTGAACGTTTGGTTGGTGCCATTGCTCAGCATTCCCCATGCTCGACCGCCGAAACCGTAGTTTTCGCAGTCATCGAGCCAAAATCCGAGGTTGGCTCGGAGTCCAACCAAGAGGTCATTTCCAACAGGATGATTTAGCCCACCACCGATTGCATTCGTCGGCAGTGCGTTTGGCGAGTTGCCACCCAGAATTACGGGAGAGTTCGTTTGGCTTCGACCCCACCAAAGGAGCGTATCGAAGTCAGCCCACCCTAGTCCACCTCGCGATGCAGAGGTTGGTGCACACGATGTATTGCACTCTGCGGACGAGATGGTGGAACCCAATTTACTCGCTGAGTCTGCAGGAGCGTTTGTCGTGGCGACCGGCAAATCGCCTTCCGATCCAACCGAACCTGGTGCAAGCCCGGCGTCGCTAGCGACATCCGATGGGCTTGCGATCTGGCTTGCGGATGATTGATCCGTAAGCCGGCCGGCAGAACCGTTATCTGACAGGGATGGTACAGCGATGTTGGCTACATCGTTTTGTGCCCCACTGTCTCCGATCCGGCCCACGTTGGAACGCGCTGCGAATCTGGAATCGTCTTGACCCATTGCGGACGTACCTGCTCCACAAAGAGAGGCCGCAATGAGGGTGAGGGTTTTTCGATTCATTCTCATAGTACATTCTCGCTAAGCGTTGGCTTGCTTACCTTTCGCATATTAGGATCGGTTGATACACGCCTAAGCTAAGAAAAAAAAGGAACAACAGGATTATTCTTCCTATCTTTCCCAGACTGTCTTTTGGGGCTTTGGGAGGTTGGCTTGTATGCTCACCCAAAGAGGAACTGGCCTGCTATAGAAAGTCAGGACGAAAATCGTTTTGTTGCGTAGAATCAAGTGATCTGCAGAGTTCTGATGGGGCAACCCCTTGGGCGATGTGGTAACTTGCGGTTCCGTAGTGGCTTGAGGTCGTGATCGCCGATCCCTCGATGAAGCCTCATTCGAGCTTACGACGCTGGTTCGTTTTCTGAAAAAAAAACTTTGCAGGCAAATTCATGGCGCCAACTTCAGACACCACGACCAAGGTGAACACGGAGTCTACGAAACCGACACTCCAGCTTCCCTACCGTCCGTTCGTCGCAGCGGGTTGGAAGATTCCAGGGGTAGGCCGCTACAAGATCAATGAATGGATGGAAAAGGCTCGGGCTGTGAATTTGCTCGAAGAGGGCCGACGCCAATTGACCGATCCGCAGTTGCGCAAGGAGGCATTGTCGCTGGTGTACCGCGCCAAAAGCGGTGAGCCACTCGGGACATTGCTGCCGGAAACGTACTCTCTGATTCGCGAGGCTGGACGCAGGCGACTGAATATGCGCCACTACGACGTCCAGATCTTTGGTGGTGTCTGTTTGTTCGATGGTTGCATCGCAGAGATGCAAACAGGTGAAGGAAAAACACTGACGGCGACCTTGCCGTTGATCCTGCATTCGTTGCAAGGCAAAGGAGCCCACTTGGCTACGGTCAACGACTACCTGGCCCAACGCGACGCCGAATGGATGAAACCACTGTACGACGCACTTGGATTAAAAGTTGGGACCGTTTTAACGGACCACAATCAAGACGAGAGGCGCAAGGCGTATGGTGCTGATGTCACTTACGGTACGGCGAAGGAATTTGGATTCGACTTTCTTCGTGATCGCCTATTGATGAGGGCTCAAGGGCGGGCGGTCG
>VGZN01000305.1 GCA_016872635.1 Planctomycetota bacterium
CAGCCCCATCAAGCCTCGTGTGATCACATCGATCTGATCATCGATCGTATCGTGGTAATTGCGGAACTGCATGCCGACAGTCAAGAACCCCAATGCCGCGAGAGCGGGATCCCCTTCGGCGAGCCCTATTTGATCCGCAGCGATTTGCTCGACGATGAATCGATCGGCCGGCAAATCATGATTGAACGACCGAATCACGTAATCACGATAAGTGTACGAAAAAGGAAAACTCGTAAATCCAATCGCAGCTCCGCCATGGGTATCTGCGTATCGCGCGATGTCTAACCAATGACGCCCCCAACGTTCGCCATAGCGAGGTGACTCCAACAATCGATCGATCAATCGCTCGATACTCCCGTCCGTTGTATCGTTGACAAACGCTTCGATCTCAGACCATGTTGGTGGCAAGCCAGTAAGGTCAAACGTTGCCCGCCGGATAAACTGCGTTCGACTAACTTCGGGAGCGAACCCAAGCCCAGCGGTCTTCAACGATGCTTGTAGGAATCGATCGATGGCAGCTTCATTCTCGAACTCGCCCTTTGGCAATGCACCGACCAATTCCTCCGCACGTCCGATCGGCTGAAAAGCCCAATGTTCTGAGTACTTGGCTCCATCATCGATCCACTTCCGCAAGATCTCCCTTTCTCGGGAGCTCATCGTTTTACCGGTCGCGGGAGGAGGCATCACCGAATCAGGATCGCTCGATTCAATCCGCTGAATCAGCTCACTTTTGTCTGCCGCTCCAGCAACAATAGCCGACTTCTTAGCCTCCGCTTCAATGTCCAATCGCAGATCGGCACTTCGATTGGCTGCATCGGGACCATGACAATGCACGCAGTATTCCGCAAAAATCGGTCGAACTTGTTGGTTGAAATCGACTTGTCCATGCACTAGACCTTCAAGCAAAAAAGCCATCAAGCACGTCAATGCAGCAACTGCCAATTGCAACTTTCTATAAGTTTGCATGAATCACTCGAGAGTGTAGAAACCATACCGCGAATGCAGTGGTGGGATTTGGGAGGGAGTCGCCACCAGACCAACGCCGCGGAATGCCAGTTCACCGACGATGGGTTGACGCTATAGCGACCGCCGAGCGATTGCACGTCACAAGCTATCGCTGGACGCACTGACTCGACCACTCAAGTGTAACACACGTGCCCTCGAAAAACACGTGCAACTCCGGTTTTGCTTCCTTAAGCCCCCCGTTTTACAGCCACCAATACATCCACCGAACGCCCACGAATTGTCGCAAATGCCGTACACCCCAGCGTTACGCCGGGGACCGCAACTCAGCAAACGTCTCACCTGGCTGAATATCGTGGGTCTTGTAATGGCGAGCATGGAGAAACGACAGGCACGATTGAAAGTCGGCAGCGGTCAGATGCAAGCTTTCAAAGTGGATAAACTGAGGCCGATAAGGCAATTGATCGATCTGCTTGATGACTTCAAAGTCGTACCCCTCGGTATCGCTCACCAGCAAATCCAATCGAGGAAAATCAAATTCCTGCACGATCGACTCCAAAGTGCGACACGGCACATCCTCAAAAACAATGAGTTCGTCGAGCCCTGGTATCCGGTCAGCATGACTGGCGATGACTTCACGCTTGGTCGATGCCAACTGACTCGCCCAATATGGTACACCGACCGCATCGTCGCGAACTTTGTAGAGCCGTATCGTTTCGTTGCTAGGTCCAATCGCGGCATGCAGCGGATGCAGCTTGGGCCGATCGCAGTAAATAGTCTGAAGAATCTGAAAGTACTTTCGCTGCGGCTCTACAAGCACACCGGTCCAATCTCCTTCGGCGACAAACCGCTGGATCGGATCAGAAGTGACCCCATTATGCGCACCGACTTGGACCATGAAAAAATCGGTACGATCTAGCTCCCAACGTCGAATGGAACGCTCGAAGGGTAACGCTCGAACCAACCGGAATCCAAAACTCAGAAAGGCTCGATGCAACACGCGACGGAAATAAGACCTCATGCCTTTGAAACCGCGGCTGGACCGTTCGTGGTTTGCACCAACTCCAATTCAGGCAACGCGATCTTCACTCCTTTCCGAGTGAATACCACGGGAATGACTTCCTTCGAGACAGCCGCGTCGTAAACGAGTCCTAGGTACTTATGAGCAGGTGTCGAAAGTTTGAGGATCCAACTGAACGCGATCACCCCTAACCGCTTGACGAACGGAAGATCTTGATCCGCGATGATATCCTCCTCGCCGACTTCGATGATCCATCGCTCCGCAGCGATTGGAAGCAATCCCTGCTTTTGCAATTCCTTTAGATCCTTTCGGATATCTGGTTGCTCCATATACCCATAGGTGATCACTACCGAGTGGATATCGTTGCCGAGCTTGTTGACACTATAACGATCGGATTGAGGAACCGTCGCAACATCTGCCTGATTGACGTGCATCAATACAACTTGGGATGGTAGCACGCCATACTTCTTCAGAAAGATCCGCAGCACAACCGGTACGTAATCCTCGACAGATTGTATCGGGCGGGAGCAGAGGAAGACCGCAGCGCGATCGCTTTCTACCAACCTCCGCCGCCCCTGAATCAAGGACCTCGCCGCCGGCAGATTTTCCTGTAGCGTGATCTCTAATTCATCGAGCATGTCTCGAAGGGAAACCAGCCATTCGATCTTCTTGCCTTCGCGAACACCGAAATCATAAAACGCGGTCGCCAAGGATTTCCGTCCCCATTGCCACACCAACATGATCGCCATCAGAACAACAGCGACCAACATGGGGAAATAACCCCCGCTCACAATTTTCAACAACGTACTCGAGAAGAATACAATGTCGATCAACATGATCGGAACAAAGACGAGCAATACCCACTGGAGCTTCCACTGCCACCGGTAATATGCAATGTAGGAAATGATGATCGAGGTAATCGCCATACACCCTGTTACGGCAACGCCGTAGGCTGCCACCAAATTGGCCGATGTTTGAAACAGGAGCGTCACCATGACGCAACCGAGGAACAGCGACCAATTCACTGCTGGTATGTAGACTTGCCCTTCTCCATGAGCATCGGTATGCAGCACGCGGAATCGAGGCACGAACCCCGCTACCGTAGCCTGCTTCACGATCGAAAACATCCCTGTAATCAACGCCTGCGACGCGATGATTGCTGCGACCGCCGAAATCCCAACGTCGATGATGTAGATCACGTAATCCACCGATTCGAAATTGGTTTTAGGGGTCAAGGCGTAAAATGTATTCGCTCGTGGCGGTACGCCATTACTTAGCATGTATCCGATTTGCCCCGCATAACAGAGGAGCAAACTCGGGAGCACCACATAGAACCATGAATACATCACAGGAATCCGTCCGGACTCCGAAGGCTTGATACTGCCCCCCTCAGGCACGGATCCTGCCGAACGTGAAAAGTGTCCGATATCTGCGAACTTTGCCTCGCCCCCAGTAATGGCTAGAACAACCACGCCCAAGATGACCAAAGCGCCAATTCCTGGGAAGCCCATCAGAAACTGTAGGGCATATAGAGGGTTGATCGCGAGCAACACCTCAGGATGTGTAAAAACCCACGGAAGTCCCTTGAGCGCGATCCATGGGAACCATACGGCGATCATGAACCAGCCGAAGACACCACCCACCTTGCTCGTGCCTCGCCATTGCACTTTGAACAAGACGACTAAACAGATTAATGTCAGAATGAGCGAGATCGGAACTCCGAGGGGTTCAAATGCACCCAACATGCTGATCGGTGGTGTGATAATCCCGTCTGCAGCTAACAATGCCGCCGCGCAAACCACCAGCAGGCTTACCGCGCTGCTTGCGAAAATCTTCCCACGATGCGCCTTGAGAAGACTCAGCAGGGCAAAGGTCCCACCTTCGCCGCGATGGTCTGCTCGCATCACGATCAAATCGTATTTGACCGTAAGAAAAATCAGGGACCAAACGACCAAGCTCAAACTACCGAGCAAGTCGTTTCGACTCAAAAGATCCTTTCCACCGATTTGGACCAAATCGGCTGCGGCTTCTTCTCCCAAAGCATGATGCTTGAAGAGGACCGCTTCGCGGGTGATTTCCATAATGGTGTACAGAACCGAAGTTCCGATATCACCGTAGACAGTTCCCGTCGCTTGACGGATACGCGACCACAGGGTCGGGTCAGAAGAGGTTGTAGTGTGAGACATGCACCAACATCATCGCGTGAGCTTTCGGTACAACACCTTGTTTCACGGATACTCAATTCGAAGTAGGACGCCGAAGATTTTTTGCATCTTCTTCCGTGACAGAAAGAACACCTTCCTATCGGCCGACGAGGTTAGCTGTCGGGCTGGGATTGGAATAATCCCGTCAATGCCTGCGACCTGCGTCGACCTCGGCGTTGACTTAGCCCCGAGCGAATGGTTCCGTTCCGGTATTCAGAGCACTCGCAACTTTGGTTCCCCCGCTCATGCCGTCACTTTGAAATGACAGGAACACGATTTGGCGGCATCGGATTTGTGTCTTGAATGTAGTTGATGGCGTTAGGTGCGTGAAGAGCGACTCAACCGTCTAGTTTACGGACGAAATTTCAGACGCCCCGTCAAAGGAATCGAAGCGACCGCTAGGCGGCTGTTGCGGCAGATTCGCCGCCGCAATCAAGAACAGAGGCTCCCTCCTGCGGAGAGCAATCTCACTCGGCTTTTGCTTGCCAAGCCACAAAGCGATCAAACCATGCCCTGATTGACGCGCGTTGCTGCTGGCTGGTAGCCAGGTTCATGGCGATATCCACCTCACGACGCCCTGCGGCTTTCTCACCACTTCCATACAAACACAACCCGTGAATCAAGCGAGCGGTCGGTTGAAGTGGGTTGGTATGCAGCAGTTCCCGGCAGTCCAACTCGGCCTGCTCCCAATTCTCTGCAGCAACCATGCTGACCATCCGTTTGAGCCTGAACTCCTGAGACGAAGGGTTCGAAATCAGTAGTTCATTCAATGCTCGAAGGGATAGCTCGATCTTGCCCGTTCCGTCCGCTACGAACGCTAACTGAGCGAGCACATCCTCATTTTTAGGCGAAGCTTTGTACGCTTTCTCAGCCGCCGCAAGTGCCGCCACACCATCGCGATTTGCAACTCCTAGGGTACTCAATGCCAATAACGCGTCGGTATCATCAGGCCATCGCTCTGTCGATACAGTCAGTTTTTCCTTGGCGAGTTCCAAGGACCGGTTTCTAAGTTCGGATCCAGGAGGCTGCTTTTCGGCAAACCTCGCCAATGCAATCCCGAGATCTCGCTCGCGTTCGTCCTCTGCTAATTCTCCAGCACGATAGGGAACCAAGGGAACGTCGGGGCGTTCCTCTGTGTTGCTCGGCTTCTTCGCGGTGGGATCCCGAAGGATACGATGGTCGGTCAAGCTCGTGTGCGCGATATTGGTACTGCCCGTCGACGGCATATGGCATTTGAGACAATCATCGTTCTGCTTAAGCCGATCAGATTCCGGCGCGTTGCATCGCTGTTGCTGATGGCAATCAATGCATGTTTTAAGGTAGAGCCTAGTTGCTACTTCAGGGGCAGGGGCCACATGCGGATCATGGCAGGTGCTGCACAGCAGTTTTCCACCCGTCGTAGTGCGGCACTTGGTCTGCTGCATTTGATCGAAATGCCCGACAGCTTTGTTTTTGAACTGAGCTTCCGGATGGGCCAAAAACGCATTCACGAACTGCTCGAAGGGTAAACCAGGACGGAACTCTTGCTCTTGCCGACCTCGGCGGACAACGCGTGTTTTTCCGCTAAGGTGGCACTGCGCACAAATCGACATCTGCAGATCGTCGGACAAATGCGCTGGATTAACGATCGATGTATCGATGCCAGGATGTTTTTCGTCCATCGCGAGGCCATCCGTTCGCTCCTTGGAGTGCACTTCACCTGGACCATGGCATCGCTCACATCCGATCGATAACTGGATAGCGCTCAACGGTTCTTTATAACGGTTGATCGTATCCTTGACCGGTTCGTTTTGGTTCACGTGGCAATACAAGCATGTGTTCACCGCTGGCCGTTGTGTTGCTGTTCCCAAATCGAATCCAGGTGAAACGTCCCACCGTTTCACGGTGGAAAACCAACTGATGGGAGACTGCCACGCCAACGGGCCCTCCATGACGAGGTACGATCGACCTCGCGTTCCTGAACCGATGGCAATAGCAACGGGTAACTCCATCGATGGTAGCTCCTCGCTATCCCCCATCTTTGCAGAGACTTGATGGACCATCTTGCCCTCCTCTCGTATGGCGCGTAACTGATACGGGCCTACCTGGGATGGGTTCTTCGCCTCCGGACCATACGCCTCCAAATCATCGGAACCGGCTATCGAGGCCGATCGCCCCATCGGATGGGCATGAAACGTCGTGCAGATATCTTCATGGCACTTTTTGCAATTCTCGTCGCCTAGGTATTTCACATCGGGATGGATATTGC
>VGZN01000306.1 GCA_016872635.1 Planctomycetota bacterium
CACGGAGCAGAAACCGGACGAATTGGCTAGGATTATGGAGCGGATGTACCGCTTGCAAGACTTGAGAGGTGTCTACGCCGACGGTGGTTGTATTGATCCATCTCGCGAGTACCCCCGTTGGGTGCGACCAGGAACAACGGATATTCGACTTCCGGATGCCGTTTCCGCAAATACCTAATCGCCTGGGTCGGATGGTTGCATAGACATCTAGAATGGGGTATCCGGCAACGAATAATTGCACTTGCGACTACTTGAACTTTCCCGCCAATCCCTCGATGCTGTGGTTTTTCCAAGCACGCTGGTAGAGGTGGTTCGATGCAAATCTCGTTGAGCGGTAAAATCGCGGTGGTGACAGGGGCCGCGTCTGGGGTCGGATTGGCGACAGTGCACCAGTTCGTCGAATCCGGGATCGAGCATTTGATCGTGGTCGATTGCGCTACCGAACTGCCAGGTTCACTCAAGAATCTCCTGGAGTCGTCTCCTGATCGTATTCAGTTTTTGCGCGGGGATGTGAAGGATAGATCCACGCACGAACAATACGCGGAGTTGGCTGTTCGACGATTTGGCGGCGTCGATGTATTGGTCAACAACGCGGGTGTCAGTGTTGTAAAACCGATTCATGAACATACCGAGCAAGAGTGGGATTATGTCATGGATACCAACGTCAAAGCACTGTATTGGTCCGCGCGGGCGATCTTGCCGTCGATGATGCAGCGTCGCTCTGGTGTGATTCTTAATACAGGATCCATCTCCGGGCATGTCGGAATCTTGAAACAAGGAGCCTATGGCCCATAGAAAAGGGCTCTTCATCAAATGACTCGGCAAATGGCAATTGAGTACGCGCGGTATGGGATTCGGGTGAATGCGGTGGCATTGGGTACCGTCGATACACCGATTGTGCAGTGGTCCGCTGAGCAATCAGGGGACCCCGAAGGATTCCTCAAAATGTTGCGGGACGATCATCCGATCGGAAGGATTGCGTCGGCGCAAGAGGTCGCTTGTTTCTTTACGTACCTTGCAAGCGACTTCGCTACCTTCTTCACCGGATCCATCCTGTCCATGGATGGTGGGCTTATCGCTCATTAAATCGTCGCAACTAATTCATCGCTTCTACATGAGCATGCTCTTCTGTCGCGTAAGCACCTTTGCATACGCTTTTTGACAACTCGGAAAAACAAGGTTTAGATCATGGATCTTCGATTGAAGGGGAAACGTTGTCTAGTAACCGGTGGTGCGTCCGGAATCGGACTAGCGACGGCCAAAATGCTCATCGATGAGGGTTGCCACGTTGTTCTTTGGGATCAGAGCGGGAATGTACGCGAAATCGCAGCACGTTTGCTCGCGGAAAATGAAGTAGCGATCCCCGATCCGTTTACTAAAAATTGCAAGGTAGAGATAAAGGGTGAGGTTGTTGACGTGGCGGATGAGGCCCGAGTCCAACAGGCTGCGAAAGAATTAGGTGAACGCTGGGGCATCTTGGATCATTTGGTGCACTGTGCTGCCGTTGGGTCGCGGCGTTTTGGGTTTCCTTTCACCAACCTCAAACCCGAGGACTGGGTTCGTCCGATGCATGTGAATGTCATGGGGATGGTTCATGTTGCGCATGCCATCGCGCCCACAATGATGGCTTCCAAGTCTGGTTCGATGATTTTTGTCGGTTCTGTAGCAGGGCAAATTGGCTCGCAAACCGATCCTCCGTATAGCGCGAGCAAAGCTGCTACGATCAATTTCGCGCAGTGCTTGGCCAAGGACCTTGCACCTTTTGGCGTACGAGTGAATACCGTATGCCCAGGAATGGTACAAACCAACCTCAATCGCCATGTTTGGGAGTCGTGGTGCGAAACCGTACCACCCGAAGATCGCATTACGTACGAACAATGGGCACAGTCCAAGATCGATTCGGTAGTGCCGTTGAAGCGATGGCAAACCTCCGAGGATATCGCCTCCATGATTGTCTTTCTTTCCTCGGACCGCGCAGCACAAGTGACCGGGCAAACGATCAATGTGGATGGCGGTTACGTCATGCATTGGTAGCGAAGCATTACAACGCTGGTCCCATCATTGCGACCGTATTGTTCAGCAATCTCTGCATGACAGGCCAATATGCCACGGATTCCCTCGTGACTTCATGTGATTGCCATCGGTAGGTTAGTTGACGCTCTCGCAACTCGGATGTAAGTGCTACATCGTGGAAAAGGATATTGTTTTCGTTATTGAGTTCAAAGCTGCGTCGACTGAGATTCGCTGACCCTATCAGTGAGATCTCGCCATCGATGGTTAGCGATTTGGTGTGTAGCAATCCACCTACAAACTCGAAGATGCGAACGCCGGAAGCGAGGAGATCTGCATAGTAGCTGCGACTTGCAGCGGCAACGAACCAAGAATCATTTTGGCTGGTAGGATAAGAGTTGTTTCGACTCCGCGTCGGCCACTCGCGCACAATGCGGCCTGCATGGGCTCGTCGGGAACATAGTATGGGGTCGTAATGAGCAATTCTTTTCGGGCGCTGTACATCAACGATTCAAACATTTCCGGCATCGCGGAATAGCGACACGTTGGTCCGGTGCCGATCGCTTGAGCAACAAATCCATGCGAAAAATGCCCCACTGGTTCCATGATCAAATCGGTGATGTCTTCGTCGACATGCGTTATCCAGTCGGCTGCAAAAAGAATTTGATTTTGACGAGCGATCGGGCCTTCAAAACGGATCACGGCATCGACCCATGGAGCAAACTTCGCCTTGATGCGAAACTCCGGATCTGCACAGCTTTGGCTGCCACAAAACGTAATGCGGTTATCGATTACCAATATTTTTCGATGGTTTCGCAAGTCGACTCGGGTGAACAACGGTGCGAAAATCGTTCGGCGAATCGGCAGTGCGACCGCAGTCTTTGCACCCGACTGCCGCAGTTGTTGCCATTCGTCGGATTGAATCAATATGCGAGAGCCTAGACCGTCCGCCATCACCCGACAAATAACCCCACGTTTCGCAGGACACTTGATGGCTTCCAGGATCTTTCGGCCGTTCGTGTCGGAAAGCCAAATGTAAACTAAGAAGTGTACGTGGCTTGTGGCTGCATCGATGTCCGCAACCATGGTATCGATCGAGGCGTACGAGTCGGGAAGCAATCTTCCGTGATTCCCTCCGATCGCTTCAAATTTATTGATCGATTGGCCTACTTGGAATAAGTGGTCCCAATGTGTTCTTGATTTTGGTTGAATATCCTTCACTCGCATACCTGGTATGTCGTGGCATTAAGCAAGGCTTTTCACAACATTGTCCATCCTTGCGATTCGGTTGCGACCGATGCTGATGTCACCAAGCAATATATAGGCGACGACTCCAAGTAATGGTACTGCGATGATGAAAACCAGCCATGCAATCCGAGAAGCTGGATCGCGGTGTGGCCTCAGGATGACTCGAATGCTGAGAAACAGCTGGATAGCAAAGTGGAACAGAATGCCGAGCAGAGTAATCCATTGGATGTGACTCATTACGGTGACCTTTCGGGGGTGTTCGATTCTTCGTTGAAGTCGACTTCGATAATTCGGAAGTTCATTCCCTTGATAGCAGCACCTGGGTTTGAGAATCGCATCCCTTGAAAAGATACGTTATCCATTGAACGATGCGTATGCCCAAAGTATACGTTGCGTGTCCCGCTTTCCGGACCGTGTCCAGCCCATGATAGGTATTGGGACACGCGTCCGAGTACCTTGGTATGGCGGTTCGCGAGGTTCGCGACGAGTCGATGAACGCGAGTTTGGACCGCCACATCATAAAGCGTATGTTGGATACCGGGAGGCCGAGACCGTAGTTCCCCTGCTGCGCGGCGTTGATCCAGCATTTCATGAAAGTCGACACTGAATGGGATTTTCGTATCGATGATATCGCCATGGAGAAAGGCCGTACTTCCAATTCGCAGGAGATGCGGATGGTGGACCAATTGAGGACAATCGCTCGTCAATGCCTTTAATGCATGGATGAACGCCGTGTTGGCATCATGGTTTCCAAGCAGATAATGGATACGGCAATCGGGGTTAATTGCAACCAACCCTTTGAGCCAACGCAGGCTTTGTTCGATGGTTTCCTCATGGCTTCGGAAGCGACTCCACCGGAAGTCAAAAATGTCTCCGCCGAGTACAAACGTGTCCGATGAACGCAGAGCATGTTCAATCGCGTTATGGATGCGGGGAGCAGAACTGCGATTGGCAAACAAATGGAGATCCGACACAAAGTGGGTTTTTCGTTTTTTCATCGATCGACCGCACGTTCCATGGAAACGAGGAAATCATCCTGCACTTGCATGTGTTCCTGCGCAAACAAGTCAGATTCCGACAGATCCTCACAATTCTACCTTGCCTGCTCGCAATCGTATAATCACTTATCGTTTTCTGGGACCTTGAGAAGATTGGAATTCCCTCGTATTCTCAACGACCACTCCGCTTGATCGACCAACTACCCCTGGTCGAATACCTTTGTTTCCTACCAGAAGAGTTTTTGTTGTGCCGAAACTATTCGAGCCATTTCGATTGAAAGAGATTGACCTCAAAAACCGAATCGCAGTTGCCCCGATGTGCCAGTACTCTTGCGATGACGGATATGTCAACGATTGGCATTTGGTTCATCTCGGGTCTCGGGCTGTTGGCGGGGCTGGGTTGGTAGTTGTCGAAGCGACGGCGGTTTCGGCTGAAGGACGGATTAGTCCCGCTTGTAGCGGAATCTACCACGAAGGGCACGTTGAGGCGTTTTCTAGGATAAATAGATTTATCAAGCAATTCGGCGTGGTACCTGGAATTCAATTGGCCCATGCGGGGCGCAAAGGTAGCGCTCAACGACCCTGGGAAGGAGACAGCCATATCCCAGACCATTCGGGAGGTTGGCCGACGATGGCTCCGTCGGCGATCGCTCATGGTGGAAACCTGAACAAGGTTCCCGTAGAGATGACATTAGATGATATTCATCGCATTCAAGAAGCGTTCGTCACCGGTGCGAAGAGAGCTCTCGTGGCCGGTTTCGAGTGGCTGGAACTCCATTTCGCGCACGGTTATCTCGCTCATGAGTTCTACTCACCTATTTCTAACCATCGTCAAGATCGCTTCGGTGGTTCGTTTGAAAACCGAATTCGTTTTCTTCGCGAGACACTCCAAAAGGTACGTATGGTTTGGCCCGAACGCTACCCACTCACCGCGAGGCTTTCCGTTACCGATTGGGTAGACGGAGGAGTCACTGTCGAGGAATCGATCGAACTCATCCAGCATTTTCGGAGCGACGGTTTGGATCTCGTCGACATCAGCCATGGATTTGTCATCCCTGATATTTCTCCCATTCCCTGGGGACCCGGTTTCATGGTCCCGATTTCCCATCGGATTCGTGAAGCAACAGGAATGCCCACGGCTGTTGGCTGGCTTATCACCGATTCCCAACAAGCCGAGAAGGTTGTCGCTAACGGAGATGCCGATCTGGTGATGCTCGCTCGCGAGTTTCTACGAGATCCGTATTGGCCATTCCATGCTGCGATTGCATTGAAGGCTTCCGAGCCGCAGTCGATGCTGCCGCCGCAGTATGCCAGGGCTGTATCTTAAATACTCAGTGTCCAAAAAGCATCGGAATAGCAATTCATTAACTAAATCCGAATTGCCGATTTTGGAATCGTTGCGTTCGAAAAAACGACTTGCCGTGAGGTTGGAATGTTTGAGAAGAGAGGTGAAGGGGTAATCAACCGATTTGCATTCGGTTGGCGCATGCTGCGAAGTTTCGCTGCTACTCTGGCGATCGTCATTGTGAGTCTGGCATTCGGAACTGCGGGCTATTCCTATTTCGGACCAATGGCGTGGGATGATGGGCTGTTAAATGCTGCGATGATCTTAGCCGGTATGGGGCCCGTCGAACCGCACTTAGAAACGCGGGCCGGAAAACTATTCGCTACCTTTTATGCTCTCTACAGCGGTTTAGCTTTTCTATCGATGGTCGCCATTATCATGGCTCCGGTCCTGCATCGTTTTCTCCATCACTTTCATTTGGAAGATGAAAGCGATCTATAAGCCAAAAGAGCGAGTTGGATTTGATCATACGAGCAATGCGTTTGTAGCTTCGGCGACTTTTTCGGGAATGGTTCCATGGAGTTGGTGCCCATAGCCTGGGAACCTCAAATAAATGGGTGAGTCGAGTTCCTGCAGAAATGCTGTGGAATCGTGATCCGTGAGAGCCCCGCCGGCACTTGGGTCCGCCTGAAGGAGCGTCGTTCGACACCGGATATTCTTTGCGATCGTGGAAGGACTGTACCCATCGAGCCATTGCCCAGCGACCAACGGTTGGAAAACAGCCGGATCGATTGCAGCCAAACAGGTAGCGCTCCATCGAATCGCTGATGGATCGCGAATCTCTCCAAG